>QIJL01000408.1 GCA_003232435.1 Flavobacteriales bacterium
TAGCCGTAGCTACGCAATTATTTTTTAACGACGGTATGGCGCAAAAGATGCATTGGATCATACGTAGGTTTTAGCTTGACTTGACACTAGTGTCTTAACCCCATATTTTTCTTCCCTTATGAATTCTAATTTAAGTGTTTTGGTTTTATCGTGCTAAACTTTAGCAGTTGAATGCAAGCGAACCTAATGTAAAGATGGCGGGTATGCGACACTACAGAACAAATCATCTGTCTTAGCTAAAAGCTTCCCTAAACTACTCAAAAAGGTCTCGCTGCTAACACGGGTGTAATTTTATAACAATCTGTTGGTTTTTTAATACGTCACCTTGTATTTTTTTATACTAAAATGTATTCTTATATTCGTTAACGTTAACGAAAGTGTTGTGTACGTTAACGGTGGCAAGAAATTTCACTGAAAACGAATAGAAGACATTTTACCCTGAATTATTAATCATCAAACAAAACCTCATGATACACGCGAACAAAAGCCCTTGATTATTGAGAAATAGGAAAAACGTTCCCCTTACTTAAACCCTGATAGTTTTCAAAAGATGTTTTCACTAAATGGACTAGTGGACAACTATACTTAAAATTAGAATTTAACTAACTTAACATCTATATGATATGAAAAAACTGATCCTTAAAAAACAATTGCCGAAGGCAAGAGATTTTCTGCTGTTCTTTGTATGTTACACAGTGGGAATAACTTCACTTTATGCAGACATAAAAATCGATAACGGCGATTCAGCGATCGAAGAGCTGCAATCTACCGTTACGGGCACAATTACCGACGAAAACGGAGTGCCCTTATCAGGAGCCAGCGTTGTGGTAAAAGGCACCACAACCGGTGCTGCTGCCGATTTCGATGGAAATTACTCAATAAGTGTTGCTTCTGATGGAGTACTTGTATTCAGTTATGTAGGCTATGCCACTCAAGAAATCGCCGTTAACGGAAGAACAAGTATCGATCTTTCTTTAGAACCAGATGCTTCTCAATTAGAGGAGGTGGTTTTAGTTGGTTATGGTACCCAAAAGAAGGGTGAAGTAACCGGTGCGATAGAAACTGTTACTGCCGAGCAACTGAGTATTGTTCAGGTAGCAAGTGCTATTGACGCTATCAAAGGGCAGATTGCCGGTGTCGATGTTCAATCTACTGGTGGTAGACCAGGGCAAAACCCGACAGTAAGAATCCGGGGTAGGCGTTCTATTAGTGCGTCGAATGATCCTCTCTATGTTGTCGATGGCATACCTTTAATAGACGGGCCTAATTCTATGGCGGATATCAACCCTGATGATATTGCATCAATGCAGATACTTAAAGATGCTGCGGCGACTGCGGTATATGGGTCAAGAGGTGCCAACGGTGTAATTTTGGTTTCGACAAACCGAGGTAGGGTCGGAAAGACCAAAATAACCTATAGTAGCCGTTATGGTGTCACTTCCGCCACGCGTTTGGTGGATATGATGAATGGAGAGGAGTTCGCAGGTTTAAAAAGAGAGTCAAGACGGATTGGATGGAATGGAGCTATTCCCGCGGATACCGAAGTGTTCTTGGATCCTATAGAACTCGAATCACTCGCTCAAGGAAGATCGACAAATTGGTTGGGTGAAGTGCTTGGCAATGGCTGGCAGACCAATCACCAAATTGGTATAAGTGGTGGGTCGGAAAATACCACCTTTAGTACTTCTATAGGATATTTTAAAGAACAAGGTATTATAGCCAACCAAGATTTCGAACGATTTTCTGGTCGAGTAAATGTAGACCACAAAATCAATGATATCTTTAAAATAGGAGCTTCCTTTTTGGTTGCCAAAACAGAACAGAATTGGGGCTCTGATCCTACGATGGGTGAAGCCTTGGCAAATAACCCTTTAGGTGTGCCATTTGACTCAAATGGAGATCTCGCTTTTTTACCCACCAATGACGGTATCCGTACCAATCCCTTAAGCGAATTGGTTGAAGGAGCCTTCATTGATGAGCGTCAGCAAACGCGAATTTTCGCTCCAATTTATTTAGATATTAATATTATGGATGGTCTGAAATGGACGACCACTTTTGGACCAGATATTCGAATTGGTAGAAGAGGTACTTTTTCAGGTAGTTTAACAAATACAAACCGAGGAGGGCCAGGTCGAGCCGGTATTATTAATGTAAATGATTTCGGATACACGTTAGAAAACCTGCTAACATATAACAAGGCATTGACTGACAAGCAAAATCTTAAGGTCACCTTGCTTCAAAGTATTCAGAAATCCAGACTAGAGACTAACACCGGAAATGTTACCGGTATACCTTATGAATCGCAATCTTTTTATAATTTGGGATCTGCCACAGCGGGAGGGGTGCTTACTTCCAATTTAATCGAATGGCAACTAGCCTCATTTATGGGTAGGATTAATTACGATTTTGATGGGAAATATTTATTCCAAGCCTCTATAAGAGCTGATGGATCTTCAAGATTGGCACCCGGCAATCAGTGGAACTATTTCCCTGGAGTCTCGGCAGGTTGGAGAATGGATCAAGAAGATTTTCTATTAGATACTTCAGTCTCTGAGATGAAATTGAGAGCTTCTTATGGTGAAGTTGGTAATACTTCTGTTGACCCTTATCAAACTGCCGGAAGGTTGGGCAGCACGGTTTACGCTTTTGGTGAAGAACCAGCACTTGGTTTCGGACTCAATGAAATACCGAATGAAGATCTAACATGGGAAGTATCAAAAACGTTGGACATTGGTTTGGACTATGGTTTTTTCAACAATCGCTTAGTTGGTTCTTTTGATTGGTTCAGAACCAATACCGAAGACCTATTATTGGCAAGAAGCTTGCCTTCCACCTCGGGGTACGAGAGTGTTCTACAAAATGTTGGAGCGACAAGAACTACAGGATTCGAATTTTCAATCAGTGGAGGAATTATTGACAATGATGGAGACGGATTCAACTGGGATATAGATTTGAATGTTTCGACTTACAAAGAAGAAATCACCGAATTGGCTTTAACGGATGCTGATGGAAACCCTCAAGACGATGTCGGTAATGAATGGTTTATCGGGCAACCCATTCAAGTATTTTATGATTATGAAAAAATTGGTATTTGGCAAACCAATGAGGAAGCTGCAGCATTAGCCGCTGATAATAAAGTGCCTGGTGAAATTAAGCTGAACGATTTGAACGGAGATGGGGTTATAACTCCAGATGACCGTAAAATTTTAGGTAATGGTGTGCCTGACTTTTATGGTGGCTTTAATAATAAGTTCTCATACAAAGGGTTTGATCTGGGTATTTTCTTTGTTTACAGACAAGGTCAAACTATTGAATCTTTTTTTAACTCCTCAAATAACTCTTTGTTTGGAAGGTATAACAATCTTGATGTGGATTATTGGACCATTGATAACCCTACAAATGCCAACCCAAGGCCAAATGAGAATCAAGAGAGCCCAAGAAATGGTTCGACGCTTCGGTATTTTGATGGTAGTTTTATCAAGCTTCGAAATTTATCGCTAGGTTACAATCTACCAGGATCAATTGTTGATAAACTGGGTATGGAAAAACTGCGTCTGTCGGTATCAGGTCAAAACTTATGGTTTATCGATGATTTCCCGACATTTGATCCTGAAATTTCAGAAGATGATGCTGACTTGAGTAGTGCAGTGGTGCCAAGTACGAAACAGTGGTCTTTATCATTAAACGCTACATTTTAAGCAAAAAAATTGTTAGTTTAAATAGTATAATCTAAATATTATGAACAGAAAAATTTATATAACCTTAGTTTTAACACTGGCCTTCTTAACAAAGTCATGTGATAAATTTATAGAAGAGGAGCTGGTCACAGATGTTTCTGCGGCCTCTTACTACACTACAGAAGGTGGTTTTGAAGATGGTGTAAGAGCTACATACTCGACCTTTAAGCCATTTTATGGTCAAGAAATAGGGGCTGCCATGACAACTTTTGGAACGGATATTTGGACGAATGGCGCCGATGGAGGTCATAAGGTTTTCAATTTTTATGATGGAGGTCTAAATGGTGAAGCAAGATACATTCGTGAATCATGGGATAATTGGTACAAAGGTATCAATCAAGCCAATGGGGTGATCAGCCGTTCTGTAGATGTGGAAATGGATGAGGCCCAAAAGACCTTGCGCATCGCCGAAGTACGTTTTTTAAGGGCCTTCTTCTATTTCAATATTGTTACCACCTTTGGTGATGCACATCTGAGTCTTGAGGAGACCGCAGGTATAGAGGTCGAAGCGAATAGGACAGCACAATCGGAAATTTACGGTCAAGCCATAGTGCCTGATCTGGAATTTGCAATCGCCAATTTACCGGACGAGCAATCTGATTACGGGCGGGCTACCAGGGCCGCAGCGGAATTCTTGTTGGGCAAGGCCCTTTTGACACGGAGCTATACTTCGTTTTCCGAGGGTACCGACGCTTCAAGAGCCGAAGCATTATTTGGCAATGTCATCAACAATTACGGCTTTTCGCTGTTACCAAATTTTGCCGACTTATGGGATATTACCAACCAAGAGAACAGTGAAATGGTCTTTGTTATCTCCAATTCAAAAGCACAAGTAGATAGTGGGGTTGACCGCTTTGGACATCGATGGCACCTCTATTTCTTACACGAATATGACGTACGTAGAGGAATGACCAGGGATATTGCCAATGGAAGGCCGTGGAAAAGGCATAGACCAACCGATTTTATGTTAACGCTTTGGGATAGAACTGTTGATTCACGCTATGACGATTCATTTAAACATGTATGGTTCGCTAATAAAGATGAACCCGCTACCGATGCTGTAGGTGATGAACCAGCTAGGGCGGCAATTGCAATTGGGGACACCGCGATCTATATCCCCGGTCCGGGTAAGGACATTGATTGGCCACAATCGCGCCAAGATGGAGTACCCTATTTGGTCTATTCGAATGACGAGTACAACGAAAGGCTATTCGCCTCTATGAATAAATGGATCGACCCGACAAGACCTGATCGTCAAAAGACCCAAGGTCAGCGAGATTTTATCTTGATGCGCTTGGCAGACGCCTATTTGCTACGGGCAGAAACGAGGCTTGCTCAAAACAACCCTACCGGTGCAGCCGAAGATATCAATGTCATCAGAATGCGGGCTGCAGTGCCTGGTCAAGAGGCAGCTACTCAAATTACCCCAGCAGACGTAGATCTTGATTTTCTACTCGATGAAAGAGCAAGAGAATTAGTAGGTGAAGGTCACCGATGGTGGGATCTGGCACGCACCGGAACTTTGGTTGAACGAACCAGATTGCATAATCCGGGTGCAGCACCTAATATTCAGGATTATCATATGGTAAGACCGATTCCACAAAACCAAATAGATAGAACCCAAGGCGGTTATCCACAAAACCCCGGCTATCCGCAATAAAATTGATATTTGTTTGAGTTAGTTTTTTTGACCCTCCCATTTGTAGCTATAGATGGGAGGGTTTTTTACATTATTAAATGGAGTCATCAAAGAAAGAAAAGACCAGATCAGGCCTAGACAATATTTTCCTTGACCATGATCTCTACGGGAATATCCAGATTTAATTCCGATGCATCCTTCCTTGTCAAAAAGTTAAATAACCCCTTTATGGCTGCATACCCCTGATATTTGGGCTGCTGGTTGATATTTGGTCATTCTTTAAATATTTCAAATTCTCTTTACTGACATCAAACCCGACTATAAACGTATTGTTAACACCGTGCTGTTTCAAAATCGGTGGAAGATAATGGGATTTGGAATTTGTAACGAATATACCTTTGAGGTCTCCTTTGCCAAACCAGGTCTTCATTTCTTCCGTTACATTGAATTCGTCATTCAGCGAATAGTTTATGGTCTTAATTTTTACATTCTCGTTAGTACTCTTAAAAAACTCCCTGAACCCCCCCTCCCTTTGTTTACTGTTGGCGAGGATGCCTTTATCATTGAGCATATTGACCACAAAATAATGGCCTTCGTTGCCTACAAGCCCGTGAAGTAAGCGCCCGGCAACCATACCGGCTTTGTGCGAATTTTGGCGGATAAAATGGGCAGGGTTTTCAAGTTCTAGCTCTGTGTCGATAAAAACAACGGGGATTTTTTTCTGATTGGCCTTGCTCAGTAACAGATTGCTCTCTTTTTGAAAAAATGCCACGGTAACAATGGCGTCGTAGTCTTTTAAGAAGATCTGTTCGCCTTTGGTCTTAAAGGATGAAGAGTCTAAAAACTCATAGTAGTCGACCTTTACCCCTAATTCCTTTAATTCCTCAACCGCTTTGGCAATCCCCTTTTTCGGAAGTTTCCAATAACTCCATTTTCTTTTTGTTCCTGGAATGAGTACCGCGAACTTTATTTTCTTAACGGAGGCAAGTTTTAATCGGCTGGCAGTAGTATTCTTGGTATAGCCGATTTCTTTGATGATTTTCAGAACCTTTTCTTCGGTCTCTTTTGAAACCCCAGTTCTTTTATGTAGTACCCTATCAACAGTACCTATCGAGACATTCGCAAGTTTTGCTATCTTTTTTATTCCCATACTTTAACAAAAGGGATTATCTGGTTGG
>QIJL01000479.1 GCA_003232435.1 Flavobacteriales bacterium
AATTTTATACTTCCTGTACAAAAGAACACATTTCCTATGCATTGTTCGGCCAATGTTGGAAAGAATGGTGATACCGCTGTTTTCTTTGGATTATCCGGTACCGGAAAAACCACCTTATCTACAGATGCCTCGCGAAAACTTATCGGTGACGACGAGCACGGTTGGAACAACGAAAATGCTATTTTTAATTTCGAAGGAGGTTGTTATGCCAAAGTCATCAACCTATCCGAAGAAAATGAACCTGAAATTTTTAGAGCTATAAAAAAGGGGGCCATACTCGAAAATGTTATTATGGATGCCAATGGCAATGTTGACTTTGCCGATACTTCGATAACCCAGAACACCAGGGTTAGTTATCCTATTTATCATATTCCAAATGTTCAACGGCCTTCTATCGGGAAGAATCCGAAGAACATATTCTTTTTAACCGCGGATGCTTTTGGGGTATTGCCACCGATATCAAAGTTGACCCCCAGTCAGGCGGCCTATCATTTCATTTCTGGTTATACGGCCAAAGTCGCAGGAACGGAAGCTGGCGTTGTAGAACCGATACCCTCTTTTTCAGCATGTTTTGGAGCACCTTTTATGCCCTTGCACCCTGCTGAATATGCAGAAATGTTGAGTAAGAAAATGAAGGAGGCAGGCGTAAATGTCTGGTTGGTCAATACCGGTTGGACAGGCGGGCCATACGGAGTAGGAACACGAATGAAATTAAAGTATACCCGAGCCATGATCAATGCCGTTCTGAATGGTGACTTAGGTTTATACGACTATGATCATTATCACATTCATTCGGTATTCGGGGTAGCGCAACCGAGGCAATGCCCAGGAGTGCCGACCGATGTTTTGAGTCCACGAACCACTTGGAACCTTACTACAAGACTGCCTTTAAGTTGACGAATGCCTTTCGCGAGAATTTCAAACAGTTTGAAGCGTATGCCAGCGAAGAGATCCGTCGTGGTGGACCTCAGCGGTATGCCTTTTAAGGTTAAGATATAAGATTCAAGAACCAAGACTAAAAACCTCCTGAAATACCATTAGAAATTAATTCTGACGTAGAAGAAACTTACGGTAATAAAAAAAACCCTGAAACGAACATCTCAGGGATTTTTCACAAAGTGTTTTTTGTCTTAACTCTAAATCTTTTATCTTTTGTTAGCTTGGTGAATATACTTCTGAAGTGCCATGGTCATTGACGGCATTTCTGGCGTAGGAGCCTGAATATCTATTCTGAGACCAGCATCGGTAGCGGCATTCACGGTTGAATTACCAAAAACGGCAATACGGGTATTATTCTGTTCGAAATCTGGGAAGTTCTTTAACAAGGATTCAATACCAGATGGACTAAAGAAAACGAGTACATCATAATAAACATCGCGTAAATCAGATAGATCGCTTATCACCGTTTTGTAGAAAATACCCCTTGTCCAATCGATTCCTATTTTATCCAGGGTTTCAGGAACTATTTTCTTGAGAACATCTGAAGATGGTAATAGAAACTTCTCATCTTTATACTTTTTGAAAAGTGTAACAAGATCAGGAAAGTTCATTTTGCCCACATAGATTTTACGCTTTCGATAGACCACGTATTTTTGAAGATAATAGGCTACCGCTTCAGACTGACAGAAATACTTCATCGCGTCCGGCACTTTGAAACGCATTTCTCCGGCAATTCTGAAATAGTGGTCAACGGCATTTCTTGAAGTCAAAATGATGGCCGTATAGTTGTTGAGATCGATTTTTTGTTGGCGTACCTCTTTCGCATCGACTCCTTCAACATGAATAAAAGGCCTAAAGTCAACTTTAACCCTTTCTTTGTCTATAAGCTTGGAATATGGGGAGTTTTCCATCTTCGGTTCCGGTTGAGATACCAAAATCGTCTTTACTCTCATTTATCGATCTTTAAGATAACTTCCAATAATTATTAGGGGCGCAATTTCAAGTGCGCAAAGGTACAAAATAAAATAGAAAAAATTATAGGCCAGAAATTTTTGATGGTGGCGCAGCGCGGTGACCCAACCTATCGCATTTATCAGGAATTTTGAGCGATATATGACAGTATTATGTTCGCAAGCAGCATAATTATACCGCTGTAATTCAAATAAGAGAGCTTTTCAAAGATGAGTTCGGTGATTGTATTAGATGATCCGAAGATGAATCCGCTACCTAGCTGCATGAATACCTTGATAATCAAAAACAAAAACAGAGACCCCAAGATGACCGGGTATACGAAGGGGGAGGAATTTTGCCCGTTATCTCCTAAAATCGACCATGCGAAATAAACGAAAACCGAAAAGTTGACAATTTGAAAGATGGTGAAAAAAATATGGAACCAGTTCAGCAGTTTATCCTTCTTATTATACATAAAAATGTATTTGTTGTTGAAGGGCAAGATGATGAAATTTAGAAACCGACTGTAGAACAGCGACTTTGCCACAACCAGAAATATCATACTAGAGAAAATAAGTATGGTTACCCAGTCGAAGCTTTCAGTTGCCCTTAAAATCGGCTCCATTAGTCAAGTCTTTTGTTCTCTCCGTTAAGGCCATATGGCAATCCGTTTTCCGAAATACCTATTCTTAGATAGGTAGGCTTAAAAACCATTCTAGGTAGCTTAAACGTAAATTCCGATGTTTCATTTGATTTGAGAAACGATATTTTTTTGGCCGAACGTACTGTTTTCAAATCATAAATCTCGATTACCTTTCTATACTTATCAAGGTACACAAGGCCGAATTCGATTTTTTTCAGGTCGATATCAAAGCCGTAAGGGTTAAAAACCTTTAAAACGACCCCTTTGTCAGAACCCGGGGAGAATGAACCTCTTTCTACCTCGCATTTTAGTTTTCTAAAAGATTCGAAGTCTTCCATGTAATCTCCTCTGAGTATTTTGCCATCACCCTGAGTGTATTCGATGTCGCCTTTTTCTATATACTCAGAGACATAAAGTACTCTTTCATGGCGAACCTTGGCTTCAGATTGATCAAGACTATATTGATTTTTTCGATAAAACAGATTGTTCAAAGAATAGGTCTCGATACCCGTATAAAAAGAGTACATCGAGGCTCTTCGATACGAGTTTTCAAAAACTATCGGGGTATCTCCGATTTGAGAACGCAATTTACTGGTCCATTTCTTATTTCCGTGGCTTTCATAGTGAATAGGAAAGAGCTCTTCGTGCACCAATCCTATCCTAAGAAAGAGCAAAATGACGATGTTCAAGATTCCTAATCTAAAGATCCATTTTTTTGTATTTTCATTTTCCAACATGAAATTATAGACCAGAATGACCAAGGGTATCGATATGACCACTAGCCATTGGGCCTGAACCACTCTGCTAAAACTTGAAACAAAAAAGAAAAGAACAAAGCCATAGGTTAAAAAGACCAAAGCCCTTGTAAACTTATTGGAAACCTTTGTTTTAAAAAGTGCGTAATAAATAAAGGGAAAGGTAAAACCGAAGAGTGCAAGAAAGTTCAATAGAAAAGCAAGGGTATTTTTGGTGAAATCATAACCATAAGTAGGGCGCCCGAAAAGATGGTATTTCACCCCGACGAAGTCACTTTCAAATAACCAGAAAAAATGAGGAATATAAAAAAACAGGGCACACGCCACCGCCGCCCATGCGTACTTATTCGTCAATAATTTCAAGTTTGATAATAGAACGAACATGATGACCAGCATTGCGTGGTATTTACTATACATAAGACAGGCCATTACGATGCCTAAAATCAATGCTCTTGCCAAAGAATTTTTATCCAAGAATTTTTTATAAACCCATAAAAAAAGTGCAGTAAAAAACAACAATGGAGTATCTGGGAGTGTGAGAAACCCGTAGGCATGCATCAAGGTCATTGAAAAAACCAAAACAAAAAAATGGGGGACAAAATCTTTTTTTCTTTGATCATCGATCATTGACCAAAGTAAAATCCAAGTACCGACCGAAAGTAGACAGCTTATAAATCGAACCCCCAATTCACCTTCAAAGAATAATCCACTTATGGCCGTAATCCAAGCGACCATCGGCGGATGATCAAAATAGCCCCAAGCGAGCTCTTTGGAAAAGTGCCAATAGTAGGCCTCGTCAAAAATCAGTTCGGTAAAGTAAGCTTGAATCAAATTGAGTGCCAGAAGGCCTCCTAAAAGATAGAGCAGAAGTTTTGGTAATCTGAGGTTCATTTGTAGGTAGTTCGCACAAAATTACGAATAATAGGGCTTTGCCCGTATCTTAAAAACATGATAAAAACAAACACGAACATTAATAAGCTTGTGTAAAACACTATTTTTGTGCAATCCAAAGCAAACCGATGTCAGACAGCCTGGTCATTATTCCCACCTACAATGAAATCGAGAACATTGAGGCCATTATCGATGCGGTTTTTCAATTAAAGAAAGATTTTCATGTTTTGGTGGTCGACGACAATTCGCCCGACGGCACAGCGGAAAAGGTAAAGGAAAAAATGGCCTTGGCCCCCGATCGTTTATTCCTTGAAGTAAGAATGGAAAAGGCAGGATTGGGAACCGCTTACATACACGGATTCAAATGGGCCATCGCTCGCGAATATGATTATATTTTTGAGATGGACGCGGATTTCTCACATGATCCAACTGATTTATCAAGACTATACCGATCTTGCTTGAATGGAGCTGATGTTGCAGTAGGTTCTCGATATAAAAAGGGTGTAAATGTTGTTGACTGGCCTTTGTACCGGGTGCTTTTGTCATATGGCGCTTCTTTTTATGTCAAGGTGATTACAGGAATGCGCGTTCATGATCCCACGGCGGGTTTTGTTTGTTATAAGAGATATGTGCTCGAAAATATTGATTTGGATTCTATACATTTTATCGGATATGCTTTTCAAATCGAAATGAAGTTCAGGGCCTATCTTAAAGATTATCATATCGAAGAGGTTTCGATTATTTTTAGAGATCGGGTAAAAGGGAAATCGAAGATGAGTTCATCGATTGTCGGTGAGGCCGTTTGGGGGGTCTTTATGATGAAGATCCGAAGTTTATTTCAAAAAAGTAGATTTTAATATGGACAGGATTCTTATAAAAAATGGCAAACTCGTTAATGAAGGAAGCATTTTCGAAAGCGACGTTCTAATAGATGGGGATCGCATAAAAAGAATCGACAATGATATTTCAGAGCCTAATACAAGAGTGGTCGATGTGGCCGGACAGTATATTCTACCGGGAGTCATCGATGACCAAGTACATTTTCGCGAACCTGGCCTGACACACAAGGGGAATATTGCGACCGAGAGCAGGGCCGCCGTCGCCGGGGGTATTACAACCTTCATGGAGCAGCCCAATACCGATCCGCAGACAACGACAATCGAAAAACTCGAAAAAAAGTTCGCGTTGGCATCGAAAAGCGCTTTTGCCAATTATTCATTTCTCTTTGGCGGTACGAACGATAATCTCGAGGAAATAAAAAAACTTGACAAAAACGCCTGTTCGGGGATAAAACTCTTTTTGGGTTCTTCTACGGGAAACATGTTGGTCGATGACGAAGCCGTTATCGAAAAGATTTTTAGAAATACCGAAATGGTAATTTCCACTCATTGCGAAGATGAAGGAACGATTCGAAGCAATCTGGAAAAATATAAAGCTGAATATGGAGATGGTATTCCGGTAAAATATCATCCGATAATTCGAAGCGAGGAAGCCTGTTATCTTTCTTCATCAAAAGCAATTGCCCTGGCCAAAAAAACTGGAGCTCGATTACATGTATTTCATCTTTCTACAGGCAAGGAGACCGAACTTTTTAGAAACGACATTCCGCTTAGCGAAAAGAAAATAACCGCTGAGGTCTGTATACATCATCTATGGTTTTCCGATATTGATTATGAGTCTAAGGGTACTTTGATCAAGTGGAACCCTGCGGTAAAGACTTCAACTGATCGCGAGCGATTATGGGCGGCGCTACTTGATGATCGCATCGATGTGATCGCTACCGATCATGCTCCGCATTTGCTTGAAGAAAAAGACAGAGTTTATACTCAAGCGCCATCAGGTGGCCCGTTGGTACAACATGCCCTTCCAGCGATGCTTGAAAAGTACCATCAAGGCGTAATTTCATTGGAAAGAATTGTGGAAAAGATGTGTCATAATCCTTCCATACTCTTTGATATCAAAAAAAGAGGATATTTAAGGGAAGGGTACTTTGCCGATATTGCGATTGTCGATGTTGACGATCCGCAGAAAATCTCTAAAGAAAATATTGTCTATAAGTGTGGATGGTCTCCTTTTGAAGGAGATACTTTTCGGTCAAGAATAACCCATACTTTTGTAAACGGGCATCTGGCCTACGAAAACGGAAGCTTTTCGGATAAGCGCAGGGCCATGAGATTGACATTTAATAGATAAGATGAAGTTTCGATATTGATGCAAAAGATTTTGAACGAAATCTACTATAAAAGACGATGAACAAAAACGAATATAGAATATAGAAAGAAGAGCAAAATCTGATGGAAATTCCACGATGTAAAATGATTATCTCTTGTCTATATTCTTTTCTCTATTTTCTAATCCATTTTATTACTAAATAGTTAAATTATATTTATTCGTATGAATCGATTGATATTATTTACGTTGGCGATTTTGGTCATTTCTTGTGCGGAAAAGCTGATCGAACAACCCGAGGGACTTATTCCCTCAGAAAAAATGGTCGATGTTTTGAACGACATGGCCATTCTTAATGCCGCTCGAACAACCAACGTCAGTAAGCTTGAAGCGAGCGGTATAGAATCGATGAAATTCATCTTCGAAAAGCATGGTATCGATAGTGCCCAGTTTGTGATGAGCGACCGTTATTATGCTTCAAGACCGGTGGAATATGAATCGATATATTCGAAAGTCGGGTTGAAGCTTGAAGCTGAGGAAAAACGACTTAAAGAGGAAAAACTATTGAACGATAGTTTAAAACAACTTGAAAGAGATTCGATTATCAACCGAAAATCTAAATCGGGCGATGCTAAGGCATTGTAAAAGAATAACTAATTGGTTTAGACGTGTTATTTTGTCTTTATTTGTCGTTAAAAAATAGAACCGTAGCTTGGGCTATGCTTATATTGTTTGCCTAAAATAAAAACAAAATCCCTGTGTCGAATTCAAATCATTTATTCTTTTACAATGCCTAAGAATGGTCTTCCACAAAACGCTGAGCAGTAAACCGAATAGTTTCTGAAACATCTTCGAACACAAAATTCAAATCACCTTTTACTTTTTGATTATCGAAAATTTGGCGATTCTTAAATGACCGAATCGAACTTTTTGTCATTCTGCGTTTTTTTCCAGTGACCTTGCACCAAAACGAATCCAAAAAACGAAATAATTCCAACTGCCAAAATTTCAATTGTTTTTTTGCCGGATTTTTACCCAGTTCCATAGTGATTCGCTTCAATATTTCGTGAAAAGTCAAATTTTCGGCAACGGCGATATAGCGTTCGTTCTTTATAGAAGACCCCATAAGTTGCATCATCATTCGTACTACATCATGTACCGTTACAAAACCTGTTCCGC
>QIJL01000312.1 GCA_003232435.1 Flavobacteriales bacterium
AATTATTTCTATTGGCAATGTCCATAACGTTTACGGCTTCTTTAATAGCGACGCTCTCTTCCGCTCTTAGGATAATTGTTGGTTTGTCTTGTCCTTCAAGTACTTTTTTTAATTCAATTTCGATATAGTCTCCGTTGATCCGCTCATTATTCACGAAATATTGTAGGTTCTTGTCAATACTGACAGAAACATTTTGTGTATTTGTAGATTTCCCTTTTGCCTTCGGTAAAAGTAAATCAAGTGCATTAGGCGAGTTGGCGGTAAGCATGAAAAATATCAATAGCAGAAAAACAATATCCGTCATCGACGACATGCTAAAATCAGGACTCACCTTATTTCTTCCTTTCAATTTCACTTTGTCTTTCGTTTTACTTTTAAATATTCGAAACCGGTGTTTTTTTCAAGTCTTTTGCTTAGAAAATAGATTATCCGTTTCGAAAGATAGAATTTCCTCAACAAATTTTGTCTTTTCTCTTTGTTCTATTCTCTATTCTCTTCTCTCTTTTTAAAGAGGTTCGTTCAACAAATCCAAAAATTCGACCGCATTGGCTTCCATTTTGTGAACTACCTTATCGGTTCTATTGACCAAATGGTTGTATCCGATATAGGCAATAATACCGACGATCAAACCCGCCACGGTAGTGGTCATCGCCGTATAAATACCCGCTGCCAAAGATCCCATTTCAGCTTGGCCTCCACTGGTCGCCATTTGTCCCAAGGAAACCGATCATCGGTGCAGCACCTGCAACGGTCGCCAAAACACTTACATTCTTTTCAAGTTTGTAGACCTCCAAAGTACCCGCATTTTCGATTGCGGTATTGATATCGTCTAGAGGTTTGCCGATTCGCGACACCCCTTTTTCGGTCAATCTCGCAACTGGCGAATCGGTCTGCGCGCACAACATTTTTGCCGCATCAAGCTTTCCGCCCGTAACGTAATCACGAATCTGGTTCATGAAGTTCTTATCGATTTTAGAAGCCGCCTTGATAGCGAACAATCTTTCGAAATAGATGTAACAGGCAACGAAAAGCAATATGAACAGCACCCCGATGATGATGATACTACCCATGCCACCGCTGATTACTAAATCGATTACGGAAAGTGTTTTCTCCTCGGATAGTACTTCGCCCATTTCCGGGTCTTGTGCAAGGTCTTGGAAAATTGACATATAATTTCTCTTTGATTAGTTGCCTTAATAACGGTATTTTATCGATAAAATTATACGTTCAACACAAAATCCCTAAGCAAGATAAAACATGCCGCGCCCGCCACAAAACCGATAAACGCCAAAAATGCTATTTTCTTGAGATACCAGAAGAAATCTATCTTTTCCATACCCATGGCAACAACTCCCGCCGCAGAACCGATAATCAACATACTACCGCCCGTACCTGCCGAATAAGCGATAAAGTGCCACAATGGATCGTCGATCGCTTCGGAAAACATACCCATACTGGCCGCGACCAGAGGAACGTTGTCGACAATGGCCGAGCCCACTCCAAATAGCATGACCACAATGTCGGTGTCCGGAATCGCCTTGTTCAAGCTACCTGCATAATTGAAGAGGTAGCCCAACGATTCCAATGCAGCTACAGCCAACAAAATACCCAAAAAGAAAAGAATACTGGGCAGCTCGATTTTTGAAAGGGAGGCATGCACCGGACTATGATGCCCGTGGGAATCACTTTCTCCAGGTACATCGACCGCACCGGATATCGCAAATTTTGAGCTGCTGTAGATTTCGGCAAATGTGGCAACTATGGCGAGCGACAACATCATACCTACATAAGGGGGCAAGTGTGTAATGGTTTTAAAAAAGGGTACAAAAACTATTGCGGTCAGCCCTAGGGCCAACATGATGGTCCCATGCTTTGATTTTGGTGCCTCAAGTGCATCTAGATCACTTTCGATTTCTCCACTAAAAGCTTTGTATCTACTTGCGACAAGCACGGGCACTATCATACATACGATCGAAGGTATTAGCACATGTTTTACCAGTTCCACGGCCGTGACCTTGTTGGCGATCCATAACATTGTAGTCGTTACATCGCCAATTGGCGACCAGGCACCACCGGCATTGGCGGTTATGACAATCATACCCGCGAACCAAAGTCGAGTATTTCGGTCTTTGATCACCTTCTGAAGAATTGTAATAAGAACGATCGTTGCGGTCAGGTTGTCGATTATTGCCGAAAGTATAAAGGCCAAAATAGAGAACAACCATAACAGCTTTCGTTTACTTTTTGTTTTAATAAAACCTTTGATCGTCGCAAACCCATCGAAATAATCAATTATTTCCACTATGGTCATGGCACCTAATAAAAATATCAAAATCTCTGCGGTCTTACCAAGATGGTGTAACAGAATCTCATTGATATGGCTAGGTTCCAACTCTCGAAGCTCGGCATTTACCTCAAAAACATCCATGTGCGCCAAAGCGATGATCGCCCATAAAATGGCCATCATGGCCAAAGCTGGTATCAGTTTGTCGATTTTAAGATTGTGTTCTAAGGTTATCGCAAGGTATCCTACTAGAAATACAATAATAATAATGGCCTCCATAATCGATCGGTTTTAAATGAGTTGCTTCAATGCAATTTCGAATCCGGTTCGGCTGATATTCAGTTTTGACGGATTTTGCTCAAATATATTCAAAATTGTATTTCTAATCGTATTCGAGGTGTCATTAAATATTAAATCGTCATGTAAATCGACGCGCCGCTCCATAAAATATGCGAATACCCGGGCCATACCACAATTCGAAATAAAATCCGGTATCAAGCTTACGCGCTCATCGGTATACTCCATAATAGGGCCAAAAAATATCTCTTTATCGGCAAAGGGGACATTTGCTCCACACGAAATTACTTCAAGACCAGAATCGATCATAGCGGATATTTGTTCTTTGGTAATCAAACGCGAAGCAGCGCAAGGCATGAATATCTCTGTGGGCAGCGTCCAAATTCTTTCGTTGATTTCCTCAAAGGGAATCATCTCATCCGACATTAACGTATTGCCTTTTTTATTCAGGAACAAGGTGCGAACTTCTTCCATTGAAAAACCTTCTTCATTGATAACGCCCCCAGCCCTGTCAAGAACACCAACGACCTTTGCACCCATTTTTGCCAAGAAAAACGCCGCGGCACTTCCCACATTTCCAAAACCTTGAACAACTGCTCTTTTTCCCTTAATACTCCCTCCATATATCTCATAGTAATGTTTGGCCGCTTCGGCAACCCCAAAACCGGTTATCATATCGGCAACAGTATATTTTCTACTGAAATCGGGAGAGTAATCCAAGTTCTCCAATACTTTTTTGACTCCTAGTCGTAACTGACCTATTCGGTTTATTTTTTCTGCCTCGGTAGGTTTGAAATGACCGTTGAAAACTCCTTCCTGAGGGTGCCAAACCCCGGCCTCTTCAGTAATGGGTATTACTTCATTAATTTCGTCGACATTCAAATCGCCCCCCGTACCATAATAATTCTTGAGCAAGGGCGATACGGCATTGTACCAACGTTCTAGTACTCCTTTTTTTCTTGGATCTTCAGGGTCAAAATTGATGCCTGATTTCGCGCCTCCGATCGGAGGGCCGGAAACCGTAAATTTAACCTCCATTGTTTTGGCCAGCGAAAGTACTTCGTTCATATCGAGGCCTTTGCGCATTCTGGTGCCGCCTCCTGCGGCACCTCCTCTGAGCGAATTGATGACCGTCCACCCCTCTGCTTCCGTTTCTGGATCTTTCCAATTAAATACTATTTCCGGTTGTTTTTCTTCGTATGCCTTGAGTAGTTCTTTCATTCCTGTTGATTGAAAATCATGTGACTTTGATTATTGTCTTTCCGTAAACGGAAATTTCATAAAAAGATGCCCAAGGGAGCTAATGTTGTCTCATAAGTTTCTAATAAAATCGTAGGAAATCGTAGAATAGCAAATATAAAAATAATGTAGCGAATCAGCCGAAGTGTTGTTTAATGCTATAATGTGTTAATGCTTTAATAATTCATAACTCGTAACTCATAATTCGTAACTCATAACAAGTTCAATATATCCGTCACCAATACATAATGGTTGAACAGTTACAAAATAATCTAAGATCGAGTGCCGAAGTTATACATAATCGATGTACACCTTGTATCTTTACGAAACTTTAATCTCTTTGGGTTTAACCAGCCTGCCGGACGGGCAGGTTTCACGAATTTTCACAAATTCTCTTTTGCACGAATTGGAATTTGGTGCTTGGAATTTGGGATTTTAGTGCCTCGTGGGCCTGCCCGGCAGGCAGGCTTGACCCGAGGATTATATACTCTTATCGATATTTGTTATGGATTTTTCACTTACCGAAGAACAATTGATGATTCAACAGGCCGCAAGGGATTTTGCCCAGAACGAGCTATTGCCAGAAGTCATTGAACGTGATGATGCGCAAAGGTTTCCTAAAGAGGAAGTGAAAAAAATGGGAGAACTCGGTTTTCTCGGGATGATGGTCGATTCAAAATACGGCGGCAGCGGATTGGATACAATTTCATACGTTTTGGTCATGGAGGAATTATCTAAAGTCGATGCTTCGGCTTCCGTAGTCGTTTCGGTAAATAATTCTTTGGTTTGCTGGGGATTGGAAGCTTTCGGAACAGAAGAGCAAAAAGAAAAGTATTTGACGAGGTTGAGCACTGGGGATTGTATCGGTGCTTTTTGTTTGTCTGAACCCGAAGCGGGAAGCGATGCAACTTCACAAAAAACCACCGCAATCGACAAAGGCGACCATTATGTACTTAACGGAACCAAGAATTGGATTACCAATGGTGGTACTGCGGAAATATATTTGGTCATCGCACAGACCGACAAAGACAAAGGCCATAAAGGTATCAATGTGCTTATCGTCGAAAAGGGTATGGAGGGTTTCGAAATAGGGCCCAAAGAAAATAAATTGGGTATTCGTGGGAGCGATACCCATTCTTTGAACTTTAACGATGTGAAAGTTCCAAAAGAAAATCGAATCGGCGAGGATGGTTTCGGGTTCAAGTTCGCTATGAAAACCTTGGCCGGTGGGCGAATAGGAATAGCAGCCCAAGCATTGGGCATCGCAGCCGGCGCATACGAATTGGCCAAAAAATACTCCAAAGAAAGAAAGGCTTTTGGCACCGAAATCGCCAACCACCAGGCAATCGCTTTTAAATTGGCCGATATGCACACTCAAATCGAAGCGGCAAGACATTTGGTCTACAAAGCTGCCTGGGACAAAGACAATGGCAACAACTATGACATATCAAGCGCCATGGCAAAACTTTATGCCTCTCAAGTCGCTATGGAGACTACGGTCGAAGCAGTCCAGATTCACGGTGGCAACGGCTTTGTCAAAGATTACCATGTCGAACGCATGATGCGCGATGCCAAAATCACCCAGATTTACGAGGGTACCAGCGAAATTCAGAAAATCGTTATTTCAAGAAGTATCTTGAAAGACTGATTTCAGGCAGACCTAACAGGTTTTGACTTGCCCGCCGAAGCTATTTAGCGAAGGAGGGAAACCTGTTAGATCCATGACCGGTAAAACCCCATTATCAAAATCTCAAATTAATAGGGACAAAATTCAGGAATTTCGTTTTTTTTAAGGATTTATTACAAACGTTGATTTTTTTGTTCGATTATACCTTTTCAACTGCTGATAATTCAACAAAAATGATATTTTTGAATAAATACCTCAAGACATGATGTTGAAGAAGCAAGGGCTTTATTCGCCCGAATTTGAGCACGATAACTGCGGAGCGGGATTCATTTGTAGCCTTAAGGGAAAAAAGTCAAATGACATCATTCACAAGGCTCTTGAAATTCTAGATAAACTAGAGCATCGTGGTGCCGTAAGTGCCGATGGCAAAACCGGTGATGGTGCAGGCATTCTTATCGATATTCCGCATGAGTTCTTTCAAGAGGTCTGTTCTTTTGAGCTTCCAGCCCCAGGCGAATACGCAGTTGGAAACATATTCTTGCCTCAAAAAGAAAATCAAAGGGAATTTTGCATTTCCATTTTCGAGGAAAATATTGAAAAACAAGGATTGAAACTTTTGGGCTGGCGCGATGTTCCGGTCAACCGTTCAGTACCTGGCAGAATTGCCATGGAAACCGAGCCTTTCGTAAAACAACTTTTTATCGCTAAAAGTTCAAAAGATCAAACGTACTTCGATTTCAACCTTAAAT
>QIJL01000589.1 GCA_003232435.1 Flavobacteriales bacterium
TTTTTGAAACCTGTATCAATAGCTGTAATCACTGATGATCCACGGTAAACCGAGGCTCGGCACCTTGCTTTTTTAGATTTTGGACAATGTTCTGAAATAGCTAAAAACACTTTGCCTTCAATATTGATTCCCGATCGGTTACAGTTTGGTCTTACGTCTTATGTCTAGTAGCGCAGCGGTCTTGAGTCTATAACCGGACACTATTGTTTGAAAATGTTGGTTTTATACCTTATTTTAGGAGGATAAATATACCGAAAATGCCAATACCTTTATTCAATTCAATTGCTTCTTGGCTTTTGAAAAAGCGCTATCATCAGATAGAACTTTTTCTGAAATACCCTGAGGAAGTGCAAGAAGAGGTATTGTATCAGTTGCTTGAAATCGCTGGCAAAAAGTACGATTTCGAATCGATCGATAATTATCGAACATTTCGTGAGCGAGTACCCATCAAGTCTTATGAAGAGATCGAACCTATGATAGAGCGCACCCGAAGGGGCGAACAGAATATCTTTTGGCCTACTTCGATTAAGTGGTTTGCGAAAAGCAGCGGCACCACGAATGCAAAGAGTAAGTTTATTCCCGTGAGTGCCGAAGCCTTGGAAGATTGTCATTATAATTCCGGCAAAGATCTTTTGTGCCTTTATTTGAACAACAACGAAAATTCACAACTTTTTACGGGAAAGAGCCTCCGTCTAGGCGGGAGCAAAGAACTCTATGAAGACAATGGTTCTTTTTTCGGTGATCTTTCCGCGATTCTTATTGACAACATGCCACTTTGGGCCGAATTCAGCAGTACCCCAAGTAGCAAGGTGTCATTGATGAGCGAGTGGGAAACTAAGCTCAAGGCCATTATTCATGAGAGCACACAAGAAAATGTGACAAGTTTGGTCGGGGTACCTTCTTGGATGTTGGTCTTATTGAATAATGTCATCGAGGAAACCGGTAAAGATCACCTCTTTCAGGTTTGGGAAAACCTTGAAGTATATTTTCACGGCGGGGTCAGTTTCAATCCGTATAAAGATCAGTATAAAAACCTGTTGCCAAGAAAAGGTTTCAAATACTATGAGATCTATAATGCTTCGGAAGGATTTTTTGCCATTCAAGACCGCAATGGTGCCGATGACCTGTTGTTGATGTTGGATTATGGCATTTTCTATGAGTTCATCCCTATGAACGAATATGGTACCGAAGGGCAACAGGCCATTCCCCTTTGGGAAGTTGAAATCGACAAAAACTATGCGATTATCTTAACGACCAATTCGGGCCTTTGGCGTTATAAAATCGGGGATACGGTGCGCTTTACCTCGACAAACCCTTATCGAATAAAAGTGACGGGTCGCACCAAACACCATATCAATGTTTTCGGCGAAGAACTGATTATCGAAAATGCCGAGGAGGCACTTAAGAATATATGCAAGAAGACCGGGGCCGAAATAAAGGACTATACGGCGGGACCAATTTTTATGTCAGGCAAGGAAAAAGGCGCCCACGAATGGATTATTGAATTCCGCAAACCGCCTGAAGAGCTTGATTATTTTACCGAGTTTTTAGACAATGCCCTAAAATCATTGAATTCTGATTACGAAGCTAAACGCTACAATAATATTACCCTTAAAATGCCCAAAGTGCATATCGCCAGAGAGAATCTTTTTTATGACTGGCTCAAGTCAAAAGACAAATTGGGCGGGCAGCATAAGATTCCTCGTTTATCGAACAAGCGCGACTATATCGAAGAATTGCTCGATATGAACGAATAATACTTCAAAACAGTTTCTAGCATTCTTTTTCGCAACATTTCTAAACTTTAACATAATTAAGGCCAACCTCTGGTGGTCTTAGGACATCAAAAACCGAACTATATCGAATAATTGCTTCCGATAAACAAATAAATGCGGATTTCAGTCGTTTTATGTTCAATTTGCCAAATCAAATTTACACTAACACCGAATTAAACTAAATTATTATGGCAGAAAGACTAGTGGTCTTGTCCGATATGTGGGGAGTTAAAAAAGGTCTTTGGATCACCTCTTACCTGGGTTATCTTCAACAGTATTATGATATTGTTTTCTATGATGTACAGCAATTGGCACACATTGATTTAACGGTCAATTGTGAGGAAAATCTACATCGAGCATTCGTTGATGGTGGTATAGATACGGCCGTTGCCCATTTGATGCGAAAGGAAAAGGAAGCTTCACATTACCTTGCTTTTAGTACTGGAGGTACGATAGCTTGGAAAGCCAATTTAAGAGGTCTACCAATGAAGTCTCTCTACACGGTTTCCGCAACAAGAATACGTGAGGAAAAAGCGAAGCCTGATTGCCCGATGACTTTGGTCTTTGGAGGAAATGATGACTATATGCCGAATAAGGAATGGATACAAAAAGTAGGTGCTGAGTTTGAGGTAATTCCGAATTTCGGACATGAGCTCTACACCGATGAAAAAATTATTGGAAAAGTTTGTCAAGATCTTTTGGTAAGCGTTACCCAAGTAAAGTTAAAAGAAAGAAAAGTGGTCTAGTGTGATGATTTGTAAGAAAGGCGACTAAAATTTTTATGCGATTTTTTCTTTAGGCAAGGCAAAATTTATAAGCATAGCCGTAGCTACTACGGTTAAAAATTTTAACGAAGTATAAAGTAAAAAGGGCGAAAAATTAGTTGCCTTTCTTACAAATCATCACGCTAGATTCGACCCGCTTGTATCATAAAAAAGCCCCGTCCGCCAATTAGCGGACGGGGCTTTTTTATGCAATAACTTTTCTAAATCAGGATACCGCCTTCAATTTTTTAATGGTCTCGTGTGAGATTTTATTTTCAGCATAAGGCTTGGTAACCTTAAACTCTTTTTCCCCGGTACTTGGCATTTCGAACATGGCGTCTGTGAATATCCCCTCACATAGAGAACGAAGTCCTCTGGCACCCAACTTATATTCGATCGCTTTTTGAACGATAAAGTCGAGGGCCTGCTCTGTAATGGTAAACGTAATGCCATCCATAGCAAATAATTTCTCATATTGCTTGATAATGGCATTTTTAGGCTCCGTTAAAATAGCGCGCAGCGTTTTTTCATCTAAAGGATTCATGTGCGTCAGCACGGGAAGCCTTCCTATTATTTCAGGAATCAATCCGAAATCCTTTAAATCCTTCGGAATGATATATTGCAGAATATTCGTCTCATCAAGGTTTTCTTCCGCTTTTGTAGCACTATAACCAATAGATTGTAAATTCAGCCTTTTGGAGATTGCCCGTTCTATCCCATCAAAAGCTCCACCTGCAATAAAGAGAATATTCTCGGTATCGACTTCTATGAATTTCTGATCCGGATGTTTTCTTCCTCCCTTCGGTGGAACATTGACTACGGTACCTTCCAATAATTTCAAAAGGCCCTGTTGCACGCCTTCCCCTGAAACATCCCTGGTAATAGAAGGGTTATCACTCTTACGCGCGATTTTATCGATTTCATCGATAAAGACGATACCTCTTTCGGTTTTTTCAAGATTATAATCCGCGGCCTGTAAGAGACGCGTCAAAATACTTTCAACATCCTCACCGACATAACCGGCTTCGGTCAAAACAGTTGCGTCAACAATGGCCAATGGCACATTGAGCATTCGTGCAATCGTCTTCGCCATTAGGGTCTTGCCGGTACCGGTCTGACCGACCATGATGATATTACTTTTCTGAATCTCTACCTCATCTTCCTTCGAACTAGGCTGTAGCAATCTTTTATAGTGATTGTACACCGCTACCGACATTACCCTTTTCGTGCGTTCTTGGCCGATAATAAAAGTGTCTAGGAATTCTTTGATTTCCTTTGGTTTCTTCAGTATCAATTCGGAAGACAGGTCATTCGTTTTCGACTGTTTCGATTCCTCGGCGACAATACCATGCGCTTGCTCGATACAACGATCGCATATATGCGCATCTAAACCGGCGATCAATAGATTGGTCTCCGGTTTTTTCCTTCCACAAAACGAACACTCCAAATTTTCCTTTGCCATATTCTTTTTGTCTACCTTATTCCTTGTCCCTTACTAAGATTTCGTCGATCATTCCGTAATCCTTGGCTTCTTCGGCTTTCATCCAGTAATCTCTATCACTATCCTCATGTATTTTCTTTACGGTCTGGCCCGAATGCGAAGCGATAATCTCGTACAATTCGTCTTTCAACTTGAGAATTTCCCTTGCGGTTATCTCTATATCACTTGCCTGACCCTGCGCCCTGCCCATTGGCTGGTGTATCATGACCCGCGAATGTTTCAGGCCGCTGCGTTTTCCTTTTTCCCCAGCGCAAAGCAATACGGCTCCCATGGAGGCCGCCATACCTGTGCAGATGGTAGCTACATCTGGATTGATAAATTGCATTGTATCGTAAATTCCCAAACCGGCGTAAACACTTCCGCCAGGGGAATTGATATATATCTGAATGTCTTTGCTAGCATCTACACTGGCCAAAAACAATAATTGCGCTTGGACGATATTCGCCACTTGGTCGTTGATGTCCGTACCCAGAAAAATAATGCGGTCCATCATCAGTCTTGAATAAACATCCATGGCGATAACATTCATTTGTCGTTCCTCGATAATATTCGGGGTCATGTTCACCGGGTACATGCTACTCATTGTTTTATCGTAATAAGTGCTACTAATGCCCTGATGGTTTATGGCGTAATTCTTGAATTCTTTTCCGTAGTCCATGTAATATTTGAGTGATTTTTAAACAAAAAAAGGTGCCGAAAACATTATGTTCGGCACGCTAAAGATACTAATTATTAATAAGGTCTCAATTTGACCTTTGCCCAAAAGTGGCCTTTAACAGGTGTAGGTCGAAATAATTCGATAAACGGAATTTTCTACCCGTATACTTCCTTTACAAACTTGTCATATGTAAGTTCTTTCGTCTTTAGGTTGACCTTTTCTTTGTACAAGTTGAGAAGCTTTTGACTCATAAGCTGTTCTGAAAGACGTTTGACCTCATCTTGATTGCCCATGACCCTTGCCGCAATGGCATCTAGTTCCGTTTCTTCAGGGTTTAATTGCCCGTATTGGGCCATCTGCGATTTGATAAAACCTTTTGCAAACTCCTTAAGTTCTTCAAATTGCACTTGCAGCTTGTTTTCCCGAATTATCTTACCCTCGATCAATTGGTAACGCAATCCTTTTTCAGATTTTTCGAACTCCTCACTTGCTTGATCTTCTGTCAAGGGGTTTTCCCCTGTAATCTTGATCCATTTGGTCAAGAAACCCACTGGAAGGTTGAACTTGGTATTCTCTATAAAGTATTCGGTGATGTCGTTCAATAGTTTCTGATCCGACTGCTGCTCGAATTGTTTTTCTGAATCTTCCTTGATTTTGTCTTTCAATTCTTTTTCAGATTTGATCTCGTCTTTTCCGAAAAGCTTATCGAACAATTCTTGATCCAATTTTGCCGGCTCACGCTCGTTGATTTCCTGAATTTCGAAGTCAACATCGATGTTCAACTTTTCTCCTTTTTCAGATGAAATACCCAAGGCGTGTGTAAGTAGATGGTCTTCTTTGAAAAGCCCTTTGGTTTTGAGGGTAACCACATCACCCACTTTTTTTCCGACTAAAGAGTCTACAGCTTTCTTGCTCTTTAATTTGTCGAGCTCGATAACGAATCTATTCTCGATTTCCTCGGCTTCGTTCTTGAACAGACCACTGGTTTCATCAACTTTGCCCACCTCTTTTTTGCTGACCAGCTTGCCGTATTGTTTTTGAATACGTTCGATCTGCTCGTCTACCATCTTCTTGTCGGCGACGATCTTATAACGGGTGATCGGTTTTCCGGTCTTTAAGGGCACATCGAAACTTGGCGCAAGGCCCAATTCAAATTCAAAGTCAAGCTCTTCTTTGTCCCAATCGAAATTATCTTGCTGTTTTGGTAAAGGGTTGCCCAATACATCGAGCTTTTCTTCTGTGAGGTATTTGTTGAGGTTGTCTTGCAACAATTTGTTTACCTCGTCGACCAAGACTGCCTTACCGTATTGCTTCTTGATAAGCCCCAATGGCACTTGCCCTTTTCTAAAACCGGGAATGTTGGCTTGTTTTCTATAATCCTTCAGAATTTTCTCGACCTTATCTTGATAATCGTCTTTGGTGATGGCCACTTTTACGATGGCGTTCAACTCGTCGATCTGTTCTTTCGTAATATTCATCTGCTATTTCCTTTTTCTCCGTTTTTAAGGGGATGCGAAACTAGTATAATTTATCAAGTACGGCAAGTTTTTGAGGTGCCAAACGTTTGGCCAGAAGTTGCTTATTTAGATTTTTTATCCTTTTTAAAAAAGGAAAAAAGAATCGATTGAAAAATACTCAGGAGCAGACTGAAAATCAACGCCCACCAAATATTGGTCACGCTAAACCCATCTACAAAGTAATCAGCCAATAGGATGATGCTTGCATTGACAATTAATAGGAAGAGGCCCAATGTGATAATGGTTACCGGCAACGTCAAGATCACTAAAATCGGCTTGACGATAAAATTCAAAAGACTTAATACAATGGCAACGACAATAGCGGTAAGGTAACTGTCTACACCGACACCGGGTAATATTTTAGACAAAATAACTACGGCAACGGCACTTAGCAATACTCTTAGAATCAGATTCATGATGATTTTAGTTTTTATAGGATTTTAAGAGACAGTTTTGAAATATGTCATTAGAATTGTTATAGCCTATTTTTGAAGCAGAACTAGGCATCCGCCAAAATAAGGCGGATAAGCATAGCAGGGCTACGGTTCAAAATTTTAACGACGTTATGCGCAAAAAGAGGCTATGATATTTCAAAACAGTCTCAAAGATAATGATTTTGCTCAAGCCATGAGAAAGGTCAAGGATTTCTCAAAAAACCGCATCGGATTTTCGGCATGCAGCCAATGACCTGCGTTGTCTATGGTCTGAACATTGGCACTTGGAAAGTGATTTTTAATTCCGGTTTCGTCAGAAGCGATCACGTATTCCGATCGGTCGCCCTTTAAAAATAGCGCAGGGCCTTCAAAAACAGATCCAGATTCTATGTTTTCACCAACTTCTTCCATTCTTTCGGAAAGAACTTTCAAATTGAATCGCCAACCCAGTTTTCCTTTCTCTTCCCAGTATAGGTTTTTCAATAAAAATTGCCGAACACCCGGTTCTCTAAGATGCTTTTGTAATTCCGTTTCGACTTCGGAGCGCGAACCGAACTCATCTAATTTTAGCATGTTCAAGGCATCGACGATATTTTGATGGTGAGGCGGATAAAATTTTGGTGCAATGTCGGCGACAATTAGTTTTTCGACCATTTCGGAATATGAGCACGCCAATTGCATGGCCGTTTTTCCCCCCATGGAATGTCCGATAATATTTACCTTTTTCAATTGGTAATGTTGAATATAATCCACTACATCCTTGGCTAACAGATCGTAATTAAAATCGTTGGACCAAAAGCTTTTACCATGATTTCGTTGGTCGACCAGATGCACTTGAAACCCCTTCTCGGCATATTTGTTGCCAAGGGTTTTCCAGTTGTCCGACATCCCCAAAAAACCGTGTAATATTAGTAAAGGGCTTCCCTCCCCGATAATCTTTGAATGTAAAATGGGCACTATTTCAAACGGTTTAGATACATATTGACAACATTGTCAAGACCAAGATACAATGATTCGGAAATCAGGGCGTGGCCTATTGAAACTTCCAGAAGATTTGGAATGTTTTCTTTAAAAAACTTAATGTTTTCCAAATTTAGGTCGTGCCCGGCATTGATTCCGAGTCCAATTTCATGGGCAGTTTTGGCAGCTGTCACAAAAGGTTTGATTCCATCAAGGTTGCCATTGGAAAAATCTTCCGCAAAACTTTCCGTATATAATTCGATTCTATCGGTACCTGTTTGGGCCGCACCTTCCACCATTTTGACATCCGTATCAACGAATATGGAGGTGCGAATTCCGTTTTCCTTGAAAGTTGTGATGACATCTTTAAGAAACTTAGAATGTTTGACGGTGTCCCATCCTGCATTCGAAGTAACTGCGTCTATAGCATCGGGCACCAAGGTCACTTGAGTTGGCTTGACCCCTAATACCAGGTCAATGAATTTTTGGATAGGATTGCCCTCAATGTTAAGTTCGGTTTTTACAACAGGTTTTAAATCCCTCGCATCTTGATATTTAATATGTCGCTCATCTGGTCTTGGATGAATTGTAATTCCCTGGGCGCCGAAAGATTCAATATCGCCTGCAACTTTGAGCAAGTCGGGTACATTTCCTCCCCGTGAGTTACGAAGTGTTGCTATTTTGTTGATGTTGACACTAAGTTTTGTCATAAATACGTTATGATTTAAATGAAGTTGCAAAAATACGATGGGTGCACGACAAATTTCCCTTTTCTGTTTAAAAGAAAACCATTTTATCGGGATTGTCCTCCCCCGGCCCCCCGAAGTGAACCTGCCTGCCCTCCTACGGCGGGTAAACCGGCGAAGCAGGTTCGGGGCAGGCTCACCGATACTTCGACTACGCTCAGCACAAGCGGAGGGGAGCAGATCCAGCAAAAAGCCAGGGATTCAAATGTGTCGAGAAACAGTTCCCTTCCGCCAAATGGCGGAGAGGGCCAGGTCGGGGACGATTCCAAGGTGAAACTTTCCAAACCTGCCTGCCGGCAGGCAGGTCTGTTGGATTTAGGGAAATTTGTCGTGCACTTAAATACGATTTAGGCATGCCTTTTGACATTTTAATTAGTATTTTGCAACAATGTAAGGAATAAAAATGCAGATTCAGAAGCACATAATAGACAACATCGAGGTTTATTCGGTAGATGATTCTTTAAAGAAAATCATCGATTTTTTCAACAATGGCATATTTTCACATGTGGCTATTGTTGAAAAGGATAGATTTTTAGGGGTTATTTCGGAGGATGACGTATTAGACTTTGATCAAGGCAAAAAAGTGTCGGATTATCGTTATAATCTTGAAGCATTTTTCGTTAGGAAGGATTCTAATTGGTTGGATGTTCTTGAGACCTTCGCTCGTAACGAAGCCAATATATTGCCTGTTTTAGGTAATGATGATGAGGTTTTGGGTTACTACGACCTTACCGATATCGTCGGATTTTTCATAGACACCCCGTTTTTTACAGAACCAGGAGGTATAATTGTTGTGGCCAAGGGCATCAAAGACTATTCATTTAGTGAGATCGCCCAAATTGTGGAAAGCAACAATACTCGTGTGATCGGTGCCTTCATTACCGATATTCGCAATGACGTTATTCAGGTTACCATAAAAATAGGTGCGTCTGACCTCAATGAAGTGATTCAGACTTTTAGACGATACAATTATAACATCTTGTTCGGTAACAATGATGACCAATTCTTGGAAGACCTTAAAGAACGCTCAGATTATCTAGACAAGTATCTGAATGTTTGATAGACTTCATTGGTCACAATCGTTAGTTGAAACCCTGCCTGCCGCAGGCAGGTTAGTGCAAGTCCGCCTTGGGCGGATTCTAAAACACCTATCGTTTCTTTTTGGCCAGAAGCCCGATGTGGGAAATTGGAAGACGATCGCTTCCGACTTCGGTCTTCCGACAAAAACGGATATTTAAAAAAAACGAATTTCATTCGTAAAAAAATCCCCGCCTCCCGGCGGGCAGGTATGTACTTGCAGTGCATAGTGGTTTAATTTCGGGGAATTTTGGATTTGGAGTTTCTTTTTCATACTCGGCACTGGCTATAAAATCTCATAAATTATTAGTGAAACTCGATTTTGAGGAGTCCGCCAAAGGCGGACGAACTCAAAATTGCTAGTTGAACTAACCCCGCTTTTTCAGCGGGGTCTCGATTCCTATTAATGGGGTCCAGTCCGCCAATTGGCGGATGGGGTTTAATGCCTTTTATTGATGTTGTGGGTCGATTGCGGAGGTTGGAAACTTGGGTTCCTTCCCCTTTTTGGGGAAGGAACACACACAAACCTTACTATTTATGGGTACACCGTAGCTGCCGGCAAAGGCAGGGTTCGCTATGGTTGCCCTTGTACAATTTTTAACCTGCATTATTCACGGGTTTTCGTTATGAAAAGCCAAAATACCAATAGAATTGGAAAGCGCAGAGGTTTTTTAGAGAAAGAATTGTAGCCCAATTTTGAGCTAAACAAATTTCGAGCATTTTCAATTATAGCAGGTAGTTTGGCTTTGGAATAGAATATCCGTGAATAATGCGGGTTAATTTTCAATTTTGCCCATTAAAATAAGGGTAGAGCCAAATTATTGGATTATTCCATACATTTGGCTAACCTGAACCTCAAGAAATGAAAGTTGCCATCTATGGTCTGACAAAACAAGACGACGCATTGGATGCCGTCGAAGAACTTCTACAAGAACTTCAAAAAGAAGATGCCGAAGTTTGGATCGAAGAGACTTTTCTATCGGTCTTGTCCTCAAGAAAAAAAACCAAATCGCATCATACATTCACTGTAGAAAAAGGCCTCGATGGTTCGTTCGACATGTTTGTCAGTTTTGGCGGTGACGGCACTATTCTAAGGGCCACGACCTTTGTTCGTGATTTAGGTATTCCGATTGTTGGTGTTAATACTGGCCGATTAGGTTTCTTGTCCACTTTTAAGAAGGAAGAAGTTCGCAAAGTCGTTACGGAATTTGTCAACGGGGCCTATCATATTGTTGAACGCAGTTTGGTTAAGGTCGAAGCCGATTTCGATATTCCTGAATTTGGCGAAATGAACTTTGCATTGAACGAAGTTACCGTAAGTCGAAAAGACACGACTTCGATGATTACCGTTGAGACTTTTTTGAACGATGAGTATTTGACTTCCTACTGGGCCGATGGTCTAATAGTTTCCACTCCAACTGGATCTACAGGGTATTCGTTAAGTTGCGGTGGGCCGGTAATCGTTCCTTCCGCAAAATCATTGGTATTGACCCCTATAGCGCCGCATAATCTGAATGCGAGGCCATTGGTCATTTCTGACGATACTGTAATTCGATTAAAGGTTTCAGGTAGGGAGGAAAATCATCTTGTTTCGTTGGATTCTAGAATCGCTTCGATCGAAAATGGCAGGGAGATAATCATCAAGCGGGCCGATTTCAAAATAAAAATGATAGAATATACTTCAGAAAGCTTTCTAAAAACACTTCGTAACAAATTGCTGTGGGGCGAAGATCGCCGTAATTGAGGCTTAAACATTTATTAGTGAAACTCGATTTTAAGGAGTCCGCCAAAGGCGGACGAACTCAAAATTGTTAGTTGAACTAACCCCGCTTTCTTGTGCTGAACTTGTTTCAGTATCAGCGGGGTCTTTAATACCTCGTCCGCCTATGGCGGACGATTCCTGTTAAGGGGTCCAGTCCGCCAATTGGCGGATGGGGTTTAACCTTATTATCTACAAGGTTAATCGATTTTCACTCGGAGAGCCTGCCCCGAACCTGCCTGGCCGGTTTACCCGCTGTAGGAGGGCAGGCAGGTTCACTTCGGGGGGTTAGGGGAGGACTTTTGAGGGTAAAAGCCCGTAGTTTGACCCGTTCCACGAAACTTTTTAATATTCAAACAACTTCCACCAAAACAATAAATGCCGGCAAATGCTGTTTATCATGTGAGAACATGAATGAAACGACTATGCCCTAAAAGATGGCAATCGTTATATTTGCAAATTGTTGAGTTTCATGAGGCGATTTATCATTGTATTCTTTGTTTTGGTATTTGGCAAAATCGGTGCACAGACCTATGAAATAGGGGTGTTTGCCGGTGGGGCCAATAATATTGGGGATGTTGGTCGTACGAACTTTATTCTGCCTTCAGGTCTTGCCTACGGCGGATTGTTCAAATGGAACAAGAGCAAACGATATGCTTGGCGGGTCAGTTTTATTCACGGCAAATTCAAGGCCGATGATTCGAAGTCCAGTATTTCTTCTCGTAGACAACGTGGTTACGTGGTAAAGAATTCAATGACCGAGGCGTCCGTTGGTCTTGAATTCAATTTTGTTGACTATAACTTGCATAGGTTAGGCCCGGCTTTTACACCATATTTATATACCGGGGTTACTTATTTCAGATACGATTATAATTACTTCGATGCAGGCCAATTCATCAACTTCAACCAGACTGATGGTTCTTTTGCGATTCCGATGACCGTTGGCGCAAAATATCGGCTTAATCAATTTTTAATATTGGGCGCCGAAATAGGTGCTCGGTATACCTTCACAGATAATTTGGATGCAAGTAACCCTGAGAAATCTCGATTGATCAGCAATCAGTTGAACGTGGCTTTTGGAAACATTTTCAGTGATGATTGGTACGTTTTCTCAGGATTAACCCTAACTTACACCTTCGGTAGAAAACCCTGCCAAGATTGTTTTGAGTAAGGCGTCTTGAATGAGTACTGTAGAAGACATAGATAAAGAAAAGTTGCCCCAACATATCGCCATCATAATGGATGGCAATGGCCGCTGGGCCGAACAAAGGGGAAAAATGCGCGTCTTCGGCCATGAGAACGGCGTGCGAACCGTGCGGACGACGGTAGAAAACTGCGTAAAACTCGGACTTGAATATCTTACCCTTTACACATTCTCTACAGAAAATTGGAACCGGCCAAAACTCGAGATAGATATACTGATGCGCTTGTTGGTTTCTTCACTGCGGAAAGAACTTAAGACTTTTAACGAAAACAATGTTAAACTGAATACAATTGGCAACATTAACTCTTTGCCTAAAAAGGCGCAAAAAGAACTAGAGGAGACAATATCGAAAACTCAGAAAAATACGGGACTCATCCTTACTTTGGCCCTAAGTTATGGTTCGAGAGAAGAATTGACAAGTGCAATGAAAGAGATAGCTGTCAAAGTTAAAAATAATATAATTTCGCCTGAAAGCATTGATGAAACCATTATTAATACTCATCTTTACACGCAAAATTTGCCAGACGTAGACTTGCTTATCCGTACCAGTGGGGAACATAGGATAAGCAATTTTTTACTTTGGCAGATAGCGTATGCCGAATTATATTTTATTGATGTATTTTGGCCCGATTTTAATGAGCATCATTTGGTAGAAGCCATTAAAAATTACCAGAATAGAGAACGAAGATTTGGAAAAACTAGCGAACAACTCAATTAACACTTCAAAACGGTTCAATTTTTTTGGACTTTCACTTTCACTCCTTCTACTTTTTACCGTATCGATTACCACGGCGCAGGAAACTAGCTACGACGATGGTAAAAAATACATTTTGGGCGGTCTTGAAGTGACCGGCTTACAAAGCTATAATGAGCAAACGGTCAAAACGTATACAGGTCTTCGTGTAGGTCAGCCGATTACCGTCCCTGGTGATCAGATCAGCAGTATAATCAATAAACTATGGGGTCTTGAGCTTTTCAGTAATATTGATTTTTATATCAACAATGTCGATGGTGATCAAATATTTCTCGAGCTGGCCATCAAAGAACGTCCGACACTTTCAAATATCACTATCAATGGGGTCAAAGAGCGGAAAGTAGAATCGATTCTTGAGGACACCGACTTGAAAAAAGGTAAGAAAATTACGGAGAGCCTTATTGCCAATACAAAGAATTACCTACAGAATAAATACAAAAAGCAAGGCTACCTCAATACCAAGGTCAATATCATTACTGCCAAAGATACGGTTGATGCCAATACCCAAAAAATGGTCATCAATATCGACAAGGGGGATAAGGTAAAGATAAAAGGCATCGAATTCGAGGGTAATGAACAACTTACTTCGGGCAGGCTGCGCAAGGCATTGAAAAAGACCAAACGAAAACAATTTTACCGCTTTTGGAAAAAATCGAAATACATCGAAGATGATTATCAGACCGACCTTGGGCTATTGATCGATAAGTATGCCGAAAATGGATATCGTGATGCACGGGTAATTTCCGATTCGTTGGTCAAGATCGATGAAAACAATATCGGGCTTAAAATAAAGGTCGAAGAAGGCGATAAATATTATTTCGGGGATATCGATTTTGTTGGTAATAGCGTTTACACCGACCGCGAACTTAACCAGGTTCTCGGTATAAAGAAAGGTCAAACGTATAACGGGGTTGAATTACGGAAACGTATCGTCGATAACTCTGACCCTGATGCTGTCGATATTACGAATTTGTACCAAAATAACGGTTATCTGTTTTCGAGCATTAATCCGGTTGAAATTTCTGCCGAGAATGACACTATAAACTTCGAAATTCGGATTATCGAAGGCAAGGAAACGTTCTTAAACCATGTTACGGTAAAGGGTAATGATCGTACCAATGACCATGTGATTTTTAGGGAATTGAGAACAAGGCCCGGTCAAAAGTATAACAAATCCAATATCATACGTAGTATTCGAGAACTTGGGCAATTGGGTTATTTCGATGCCGAACAGATCGTACCGGATGTCGCAAATGCAAAACCAAATGAAGGTACTGTTGATATTGCCTATAGTTTGGTGGAATCGGGCTCAAGCCAAATCGAGCTTCAAGGAGGTTATGGTGGTGGTGGCTTCATAGGTACCTTAGGCCTTTCTTTTAGCAATTTTTCGATCAAGAACCTTTTTAATGGTGAAGAATACAAACCGGTGCCCATGGGTGATGGCCAAACTTTCGCGCTGCGCGTGCAGGCCAGTAGAACCTTTCGCATCTATAGTCTTAATTTTGCCGAACCTTGGTTAGGGGGCAAAAAGCCGGTGCGCTTTAGCCTAAACCTTTCACGTACCGAACAGTTTGGGGCTTCTTTTGGTACAAGGGGTAGGGTGGAAGTCGATAAAACCCGTGGTTTCTCGATAACGGGGATTACCGCCGGTCTGGCCAAGAGGGTGCAATGGCCCGATGACTTTTTTACCATATCTCATTCTTTGGGTTATCAGCTGTATGACTTCAAAAACTATAATATAGGGCTCTTCAGTTTCGGAAACGGAAAATCGAATTCCTTTACCTATACCTTCGGGCTTTCGAGAAATTCACAGACCGGTGGACGAATTTTCCCTCGCGGAGGATCCAATTTTGAGATTACCGCCAAGTTGACCCCACCATACTCCCTTTTTAGTGACAAAGACTTCAAGGCGATAAAAGAAGAAAGCACCGATCTTTTGAGAGAGATAGGCGAACTGACGTTAAGCGACCCAAACGATCCGCAAATAGCGGAATTGACTACCCAACGTGAAAAGTTGGAAGAAGAGCGATTCAATTGGCTCGAATATTATAAAATCAAGTTCAAAGGCGATTGGTATACTACGCTGATAGGTAAATTGGTATTGAGAACCAATGCGGAGTTCGGCTTTTTAGGTGCCTATAACCACGATATTGGCAATGTGCCTTTCGAACGTTTCTTCGTAGGTGGTGATGGTCTTGGCAATTTTACGCTTGATGGTCGTGATGTGATACAACTTCGAGGGTATGAAAACCAATCTTTAACCCCAGTAGACCCTAATACCCGCAGGGCAGAGGGAGCTATGGTCTATAATAAATTTTCACTTGAACTGAGATATCCGCTCACTTTGAAGCCTTCCGCTTCGATTTATGGCCTCGCTTTTTTAGAGGGAGGTCGTGGTTTCAACAATTTTCAGGAATTTAATCCGTTTGAACTAAAACGGTCGGCCGGTGTGGGGCTTCGCATATTTATGCCGGCGTTTGGTCTTTTGGGTATCGACTTTGGCTATGGGTTCGACGAGAGTCTAGCTCCTGGTGCCAGAGGGCCTAGCGGATTACAAACGCACTTCATCATTGGCCAACAGTTCTAATCATGTCAAAAAAGACAAGAGAGAATAGAAAATAGACAGCGGTGTATTTGGTAAGGATGAAATGTTCGATACTATCAAGTCTTTTCTCCATGTTCTCTTCTCTATATTCTAATTTCAAGTAATTTTGGCACGATATTTTCTATAGTTTAAAACGATTAAGAAATGAAGACAAAATCAAACGTTCTTTTACTATTGACCATAGTGCTGTTTTCATCGAATGCCCTTGCTCAGGCAAGAGGAGTTCGGATAGCCTATGTAGACATGGAATATATCTTGGAGAATGTAGAGGAGTACAGAGACGCCAATGAACAGTTGGGTACCAAAGTACAAAAATGGAAGGTAGAGGTAGAGCAAAAACAAAGTGCCGTCGATCAGATGAAAAAAGATCTGATGGCCGAAAGGGTCTTGCTGACCGATGAGTTGATTTCTGAACGAGAGGAAGAAATCGCGATAGCCGAGAAAGAAATGGTAGAGTATCAACAAGATCGATTTGGGCCGCAAGGCGACTTGGTAGTTCAGAAACGAATGTTGATCCAGCCGATTCAAGACCAAGTGTTCAATGAGGTTCAGAAAATCGGGACCAATAAAAAGTACGATTTTATTTTCGATAAATCTGCGGATGTCGTAATGTTGTACTCCCAAAAAAGACACGATATCAGTGAGTTGATCCTCAGGGGAATAGCGCGAACGAGAAAGGTCAGCAAACCTAAGAAAAAAGCTGATAGAAGCCGATTGGAAGAATTCGATGGCGAGCCTGCTGATGAACCAATGAGCGAAGCGCTAATCGACAGAAAGGAAAAAGCAAAACAAGCTCAGGAAGCAAGGGCCAAGACGGCAGATGAAAAAAGGGCCGAACAGATAAAATTGCGTGAAGAACGTAAAAAAGCATATGAAGAAAGAAGAAAGAAACTTTTAGAAGAACGAGAGGCTAAGAAAAAGGCCAAGAAAGAAGAAGGAAAGAAAGAAGATTCAGATTCGGAAAGCGAAGACAATAACTAAGAGACTGTTTTGAAATATGTCGTTAGAATTGTTATAGCCTATTTTTGATGCAGAACTAGGCAAAATTATTAAGCATAGCAGGGCTACTTTAACGACGTTATGCGCGAAAAGAGGCTATAAGAAAATAATCGGGATATTTCAAAACAGTCTCTAAGTATTTAAAAAGTCATTACATTGACCACAAATAAATTAACACTCAAATAGTAAACTCAAATGAAACCGACGTGCTTAAAATGATTATTAACTTTTTTAAGAATTATTTTATACACCGAAGGTTACATTTAACCATTAAAAATCAATAAATTATAACTCAAATGAAACAAGTAAAAAAAATAGCGGTAGCATTAGTATTGTTTGTCGCTGTAACCGGATTCGTAAATGCGCAGAGCAAAGTTGCCCACATCGATGTGACCCAGTTGTTGTCTTCAATGCCGGAAATGAAAACGGCCGA
>QIJL01000321.1 GCA_003232435.1 Flavobacteriales bacterium
ATTGGGGGAACATCACCAATATCCCGACCAATCTTGATATCGATTCCACCGACGATTTCAGCGGAAGTTTCACGGATTTGACCAACGTGCCAGTAAATTTAGACACGGACTCCACTGATGATTTTTCGGGAAGCTTTACCGACTTGACAAACGTTCCGGTCAATTTGGATGTAGATTCCACTGACGACTTCTCAGGCAACTTTTCAGATCTATCGGGTATCCCGACAAATCTCGATACCGATTCTACAGATGACTTCAGCGGAAGCTTTATTGATTTGACCAACGTTCCGGCAAACCTTGATACAGACTCCACCGATGATTTCAGCGGAAGTTTCACGGATTTGACTGACGTTCCAACAAATCTCGATACCGATTCCACCGACGACTTCGACGGGGATTGGACGAGCTTGGCCAATAGACCCGTTGGGCTTGACGACGGCGACGACGATACGAAATACACTGCCGGGAACGGGGTGAACCTGTTCGGCACCGAGTTCTCAGTCGACAATTCGACCATAGCCGCGGATTGGGGGAACATTACCAACATTCCTACAGATATAGCCGATGGAGATGATAACACGCTTACAACTCTTTCACAGAATACCTCAACTGGCATTATTACCTATACCAACGAAGAAAATGTACAACAGACGGCCAATACCGTAAGTGGAGAGACAAGTAACAGCATAACCGCAGGCGCCAATGGCGGTGCCTTTTATGAAAGTCCGATAAAAGCCTTTGGTAAGATCAGCTCCAGTGGTTCTGTGACAAAAGCTACAACAGGTGTGTCCGCAACAAGAATCAGTACAGGTCGCTATCGCGTGACGCTGCCGACAGGTGTTGTATCCGATGCGAATTATATCATACAATTGACCCAACCCGGAAGAGCGGGCTCAGGCAATGATGATCCGGGCATTTCCTATAGCAGTCAGACATCGAGCAGTTTTGAGGTAATCGTAGGGGATAATGACAATGGAGGTAGTGACAGGTCCAGGTTCAACTCCGAGTTTATGTTTGTAATCTTAGACCTATAGCAAAGCCATGAAAAAAATCAAGACTTTACTATTATTGACGGTGGTGGCCATTTATACGACTAAGGCCGTTGCCCAGGTTCCAACTGCAGAGGAGTTGGTCGGCATACATATTGTCTCGGAATCTCAAATGAATTCGATTACTGACCCGATCACCGGAACATTGATATTCAATTCTGACGCCAATAGCGTCTATGGATATAATGGTTCGGCTTGGGAAAGTTTAAAGCCTAAGGGTGATGAAACCAAAATAATCGCCGATGACAATGTAACGATAACGGGTTCAGGAACTACGGCCGACCCTTATATAGTCAGTTCTAAAAAACCTTCTTTGATTAAAAACGATGATGGTACCTATACATTTTCCAATGGGGTCGACCCCGATGTTATAATTACGGCCGGTGGTGGAGGAAACGTGCCACTTGTAACGCAATCGGATGCAAACGGTGGTTGTACCGATCAATTTCAGGTCAATGAGACTAGAGACGTTGTTATTCAAGGAGATTACTACGACGGAGGTGCTACAGTTACTATTTCAGGACAAACTGTAAACTCGATAACCGTAAACAGCGCAACACAGATCACGGCCAATGTAACAGCAGGAAGTTCTACGGGCGATTTTGACATACAAGTAACCACCAATGGCGGCACAGGAACTTTAGCAAATGGTTTTAGCATAAAAGGTGCCTTAATTACCAATACATATGCCAGTGGGGAAATTACACTTTCCAGTCAAATGGCCTACTCCTCCGGAACCCTGCAAAGAACAGCCGGGGCGGGCTGGAACCAGCAAGGTTATTCTACTCTTTATGGAATACCCACAGGCAAAGAAGGGCATCTTAACTTTACTTCCGGACCCACTAACAGGTACCGTATGATCGGGTTGAACAGTGACCCGGCTACAAATGCCTCTTACACCTCAATTGACTATGCCTTATACCTAGCAGGCAACAAATGGATCTATATCTATGAAAATGGAAGTGGCAAAGGAAATAAAACAAAATACGTCTCAGGTGATCGTTTTAAAATCAATGTAGCTTGTGATGGTACGGTAACCTATCTTAAGAACGGGGCCGTAATATACACCTCTGCAACAAAGGCAACGAACACGCTATATTTTGATTCTTGTTTTTATAACTCTCCGAATAGTGGAATCTCGAACATTTCCCTAACGTACTGACATTTATGATAAAACAGATCGTACATACCGGAATTCTTTGCTTTATCGTTTTAACAACTAGCTATTCCTTGACCGCCCAAGTCGATGGCGGCTTGTTGTTAGGGCTTATCAATGCCACAACCTCAGAAATGAATGCGGTTTCCAGTCCTGTTCAAGGATCATTACTGTACAATACCACTGAGAAAAATGTGTATCAGTATAATGGTAGCTCATGGGAAGAGGTCGGTAGTTCCCCAGCCAATGAAAATTGGACCATATCGGGCAATAACCAATATTCCTCAGTCTCTGGCAATGTAGGCATTGGAACTAAGAGTCCAAATTATAAGCTTTCCATTGCTACGACTGGAAATGGAGCGGTATGGCAACAATTTTCAAATGTAGATACTGGTACAACAGGAAACGACGGACTTTATCTGGGTATCGGAGCCAATGAAGATACTTACCTGTGGAATGCCGAAAATACGGCACTCAGGTTCTATACGAACAATGCTGAAAAAATGCGGATATCCAATATCGGCAATGTTGGAATAGGGGAGATTGATCCTAGTGCTAAATTAGATGTAAACGGGAAAGCTAGATTTAGGAATATTCCAGTTGGCACTGATTCTGATGAACTACTAACTACAGACGCTAATGGAAATATTAGAAAAATAGACCGACCTTTAGTAAACAAATCCTATGTGCAGGTATTTAAGGGAAATAGGTCATTCGGAAGTGGAAATGCCCGATTATTGAATTTATTCCCCGAAGTAACCATTCAGGCAGGAAAAAAAGTAAAAATAGATCTTTATGTACCTACTAGGGACAATACCAATAGTTGGGGCGGTCTTTATGTAAATATAAATGCCAAGGTAAACGGAACTTGGTACAATTTGGGCAATACAGGGTATGACGGTGGGGTAATGCATTATAGCGCGCAGTCGATACATGCATTGAACCATGAAATGCTATTGGATCTTATTACTAATCTCAACCTGCCTAAAGACCAACCTTATACCTTACAATTTGAATTAACGGCAAGGGCCTATAACGGTACCACCTATGTAAATCAGAGCCATGATATTAATAGAACAGCAAATAACTTAAGTAATAGAGGGGCTTTACAGACCTGGGCGTCGGATCAAAACTATTGTCACATCATAATTGAAGAAAAAGACTTGTAATTATGAAACCGCTTAGACTTTTTTTCATCTTGTTCGTGAATCTATCGATTGCCCAAGAGGCCGTTCACAATTATGGCACCTTGCAAGTGCATGGATCAGGTGCTCTCGGCTTTCATATCGATTTGATCAACGATGGTAATTTTGACAATAATGCGGGTCTTGCAGGCTTTTACGGGTATGATAAATCACTAAGCATCTCAGGTAGCTCAAAGTCTACTTTTTATGATACCGAAATCGCCGTAGACCGAGGTCTTTTTTTGTATACGGGAATCAACATAGTCAACAACAATAATTGGATTGCTGGCAATATAATTACGACCAAGAGCAAAAAAGACGTGTTCATAAACTTTGTCGGCGATGCCTTCTATATTGGCGAGAGCGATTACTCACTTGTAGATGGTTATGCAGCGGTAACTGACAAGGATAATTTTGTATTTCCTGTTGGCGATGATAGTCGACTTAGACCTTTGACCATTTCATCTACATCGATCAGCCCATTCGCAAAATGCGCATATTTTTTTGAGAACCCGAATACCCCATCCCATTTTGGAAAAAGTTTTAACACAGAACGTAGATCCTCCGAATTCCTTTCCATAAGCAAAAAAGAATTTTGGCATTTAGAAAGTAAAACTCCGGCAACCACAACATTGACCTGGGATCAATATAGCAACATTGATGACTTGGTCAAATACGTTGAGGATATCAAAGTGGTAGGGTGGCGTAAACAGGATGAGATATGGGTCGTTCTTGGAAATACAGCTCTTGAAGGCGAAATCGAAACTGGTAAGGTAACCTCAGATGTCTTCGTACCCAGTGATTATGAAATTATCACTCTGGGAGCTAATGACAAACTGCTTAATAAATTTGTTACAATCGAGCTTGATAATTACTTCATTTCGCCAAATGGCGATGGTAAAAATGATTACTTGGTACTTGATGGCATTGAAACATCACCCAACAACGAACTTCAAATCTTCAATAGATATGGGGTAATGATATACTCAAAGTTGCGTTATAATAATGAGTTTAACGGAATATCAAATCGCAGCGCAGTAGTCAGCAGAGGTTCGGGACTTCCGTCAGGAGTATATTTTTACGTAATAACCTTGTTAGATCTACGACAGCGCCACCAAGGATATCTCTATCTCTCAGCAACCAATTAGGCTCCAAATCGCCCTAGAATATATCCGAGATAGTTTTAATTCACTAGTTTTAGTATCTTAATACTTAAGTTGGTTTGGGTAATCAAAATAAAAGACCTGCCAAAAAATAGCTCCCTTTTTGGCAACATTTTTGCTATAATCCAGTTATAAAAAAGCTAGATGAACCAACATTTAATACTATGCAAAGAAGAGAATTTATACAAAAGAGCGGCCTATCGGGGCTGGCATTGACCATTTTGCCAAATGTAACATTCGCAAATAGTCAAGAAATGGAATATGGCATCTTAGAGTTGATGGGTAAAGTAGATATAGAATTATATGGTGAGGGAATCAATCTGAGACAAGAGGCCCATGATGCTTTTCTTGAAATGAAAAAAGCGGCCTATAGTAATGGTATTGACATCAAAATAGTTTCGAGTTATCGAAGTTTCGAAAGACAAGCAGCAATTTGGGAGAGAAAATATCTTAAGTACGCCGAAGAAGATGGAATGGAGCCTTTAGAGGCGATAGATAAAATAATTGAATATTCTACGATACCAGGCACTAGCAGACACCATTGGGGAACAGACATCGACGTAATCGACGGATATCCCAAGGTCGAAGGAGATGTTTTGGCACCAGGCAAATTTGAAAGTGGTGGACCTTTCGAAAACTTCAAAAAATGGATGGACGAAAACTCCGAAAAATTTGATTTTCATCTGGTCTACACCGACATAGAAAAAAGACGAGGCTTTAAGTACGAGCCATGGCATTATAGTTATGCGCCTTTGTCGATACCTATGCTCACTGAATTCAGAAGTAAGAATTTGATGCAGATTTTGGAAAAAGAGGAATTTGAAGGAAGTTCTCACTTTACCACGGGATTCATCAAAAATTATGTAAGAGACAATATTTTAGACGTAAATACTTCGCTTTTATAAGAGACTGTTTTGAAATATGTCGTTAGAATTGTTATATCCTATTTTTGATGCAGAACGAGGCAAAATTTTTAAGCATAGCATCGCTACGGTTTAAAATTTTAACGAAGTTATGCGCAAAAAGAGGGTATTTATGCGCAAAAAGAGGGTATAAGAAAATAATCGAGATATTTCAAAACAGTCTCTAGCTCTTTTCGTACCTTGAAACGGTACTGAACACTATACATTATGAGAAGAGGAAGTTGGAAGATCCGCATCTTCATTGGCTTGGCCATTGTAACCTTTGCATTTATTCAGAAATGTAACAATACGGAAGAGAATCCGTATACGGGAAGGTCACAGCACATAAACATGTCAACCGACCAAGAAATAGCAATTGGTTTGCAGAGTGCCCCTGAAATGGCCCAACAGCACGGTGGGCTCTACCCAGATGAACGCCTGCAGGCTTATGTAAAGGCCGTGGGTGACAAACTGGTTCAAAATAGTATTGCCAGGGAAACTCCTTATAAATATGATTTTCATCTTTTGGCCGATGAGCAAACCATAAATGCCTTCGCATTGCCGGGCGGACAGTGTTTTATTACCTACGCACTTTTTTCGCAATTAGACGAATCTCAACTGGCAGGTGTGCTTGGTCATGAAATTGGTCACGTGGTAGGAAGACACTCCGCGGAAAGAATAGCCGATAGTAATTTTTGGAAAACTGCAACTATGGGCGCAACGGTAGGTGTCGGTGATATAGGCGGACTTGTTGGTGGTATAGGCCAAAACACACTGTTGACCAACGGTCGGGACGATGAACTCGAAAGCGATGAACTTGGGGTACTCTTAATGATCCAATCGGGCTATGATCCTTATCAAATGATCGAGGTAATGAAAATATTGAAGGCGGCCGCTGGTCCGAATCGGGTTCCGGAATTTCAGAGTACACACCCCGACCCCGAGAATCGTATCGAAAAAATCAAGGAAGCCATTCAAAAATATAGCAATCAGTAGACTGAACTCGTCTTGAGTTTTTCTTTTACCTCCGATTTTCACATTTTGCGCCCTAATTTTGTCTTTTTTGAGTACCGTAGCTATGGCTATGCTACTAAAAAAAGCCTTCATTAGAACACAAAA
>QIJL01000219.1 GCA_003232435.1 Flavobacteriales bacterium
GCCCAAAAACAGAATGATATTTACGGAATTTTGATGGATGTCATTTATGAACAATTGATGAAGTTCAGTACCGATATCGAAAACGGGGAAGAATTATGGGGCATTACCAAAGGAATCGTTTGGATAGTAAGTAATCATTGGCAAGAACCTGACAAGGGCATTTGGGAATTCCGGGCCGAGGATCGACATTTTACCTTTTCAAAAGTATTGTGTTGGGTGGCTGTTGACCGTGCCATTAAAGTGGCCCGTATTTTCAAAAAGACTCGTAAGATTGAAAAGTGGGTGAAATTAGAGCAAGAGATTCGTGAGGATATCCATAAAAATGCCTGGAACCCAAAAGTGAATGCTTTTGTGCAATCGTATGGTTCCAAACATTTAGATGCTTCGGTGTTGTTAATGGAGTCTTACGGATTTATTCCCGCAAAAGACCCAAAATTTGTAAGCACGGTTAAGGCAATTGAAAAAGAATTGAGCAACGACGGATTGCTATATCGTTATAAAAATGAAGATGACTTCGGATTGCCTTCTTCTTCATTTACCATTTGTACCTTTTGGTTTATCAATAGTCTTTTCAAAATAGGCGAAGAGGAAAAAGCCATGAGGCATTTTGATAAATTATTGGGTTATAGTAATCATTTAGGGTTGTTTAGTGAAGATATTGATTTTAAGACCAAAAGACTATTGGGAAATTTTCCACAGGCCTATTCTCATTTGGCGTTGATCGAATGTGCTTTAAATTTTTCCCGAAAGGATACCGAGGAGACGATTTTGGAGTCGATGCGAGAATAAGCCCCTGGGCCCTCAAAGGGGGAATAGCTTCTTCAATAGTTGAATTTTCCGAATAAATTTATAGAGGTCAGAAAATAAATTCATAGTGCCAATTTAACAAAAATAGTGGTTTGATGGGCCCTCCCCTTTCTTCAAGGGGAGGTGGCGATAGCCGGAGGGGTCCCTTCGGCCCCCCGGGGGTGGACAATCCGATAAAATGGTTTTCTTTTAAACAGAAAAGGAAATTCGTCGTGCACCCGTCGAGTCCTCCCCTGTCAAGGGGAGGTGCCGAAGGCGGAGGGGTTTTCTCAACGCTTGAGATGGTTTTGAATAAAGCCATATGCTAAATTTTGCTATTTTTAGAAATGCCTAAACAGATAAATAACCTTAAACACCTAAAAGTCTACAGAAAAGAACTACGCAACAATCCAACCAAATCAGAGTCTATGCTCTGGAAAGCCATTCAAAGAAAACAATTGAACGGTAGAAAATTTAGGCGTCAACATAGTCTGGGCAATTTTATTGTTGATTTCTATTGTCCTCAGGAAAGATTGATCGTTGAATTGGATGGAGAGGTACATAATAATTTTGTGAACGAGTCTTATGACGATAAACGTACTGAAGGTTTGAAGGCTCTTGGGATGAAGGTAATCCGGTTTGAAAACAAATTGGTCTTTGGGCAAATAGATATGGTCTTGGATGCGATTCGTCAAGAGTTTAAGGAGTGATCTTACGTTCTTGGCCTATACGTCAAATGACAGTGCGGAGCTACCCCTCCGCCTATCGGCACCTCCCCTTGAAAAAAGGGGGAGGGCCCTTGTTTCAATGGTCTTGGATGCGATTGGTCAGGAGTTTAAGGAGTGACCTTACGTTCTTGGCCTATACGTCAAATGACATTGCGGGGCTACCCCTCTGCCTATCGGCACCTCCTCTTGAAAAAAGGGGAGGGCTAAAAAATCACATTTTGGCATAAAAAAACCGTCCGCCAAGTGGCGGACGGCTTTCCCTTCTGTCTCTGAAGTGATAATCTGAATTAGTCAAAGGTGTAACCGTTGTCGGCAGCTACTTTGTCCGCAATTTGGGTGCGCAAAGCCGCCACGTTGGGGTTATTGGTATATTTTGTAAAACGTTTCAATCCCATCAGCATCATGCGCTGTTCGTCGCCTTCAGCAAATGAAATAATCGCTTCTTTTCCATTTTGAATTACCGTTTCGGTCGCATTGTACAAATACAATCTTGACATCGCAATTTGCGTTGCTTGGGCATCCTCGCCAAAACGTTTTGCATTTTTCTCGGTTCTGAGGATGGTGCTTTCCGCCATATAGACTTCAATAAGAATATCGGCTGCCGCCAACATCAATTGTTGGTGCTTTTCCAATTCAGGGCCGAATTTTTGAATCGCACTACCGGCGACCATCAAGAATACTTTTTTCAGACGTGCAACCAAATCTTTTTCCTCAGCGAAGAGTTTTGAAAAATCAGGAGCGTCAAACGACGGAATTCCCATTAATTCTTCTCCAACAGCAGTAGCCGGGCCCAGCAAATCAACATGGCCTTTCATGGCTTTTTTGACCAGCATACCGACCGCCAACATTCGATTTATTTCATTGGTACCCTCATAAATTCTGGCAATTCTAGCATCTCTCCATGCCTTTTCCATAGGAGCTTCGGCACTGAAGCCCATGCCTCCAAAAATTTGAATTCCTTCGTCCGTAGTGTTTTGCACATCTTCCGAAGCGGCCACTTTTAAAATGGAACATTCAATTGCATATTCTTCGACACCTTTAAGTTCGGCCTCATGATGCGAATTGCCTTCGGCTTCTCTGATGGTGATGCGATCTTCAATATTTTTTGCTGCACGGTAACAAGCGGAATCCCCTGCATAAGTACTTGTTGCCATATTAGCGACTTTTGCTTTGATAGCCCCAAAATTCATGATCGGGGTCTTGAACTGAATGCGCTCGTTGGCGTATTTAACGGCTTCATTGATGACCCTTCGCTGTGCCTCCAAACAAGCGGCCGCTAATTTAATTCGGCCAATGTTCAAAGAGTTCATTGCAATTTTGAATCCGTTTCCACGCTCGGAAAGCATATTCTCGACAGGGACTTTTGTATCGCTAAAGAATACCTGCCGGGTAGAGGAGGAGTGAATACCTAACTTCTTTTCCTCATCGCCCAAAGTAATTCCGTTTTCAGGATCGTTTTCAACAATAAACCCGGTAATGTTCTTGTCATCTTCTATTCGCGCAAATACGATGAACATATTACAGAAGCCTGCATTTGAGATCCACATTTTTTGCCCCGAAATGTTGTAATGCTTCCCATCCTTGGATAAAACGGCTTTGGTCTTCCCTGAATTGGCATCTGAGCCTGCTCCTGGTTCTGTCAGACAATAGGCTCCAAACCATTCGCCCGAGGCGAGCTTGGGAACATATTTTTGTTTTTGCTCCTCAGTGCCATATAAGATAATCGGCATGGTTCCGATTCCGGTATGGGCCCCGAAGGCCGTACTGAAAGAACCTGTAGCTCCCGAAATATAATCGCAGACCAACATGGTCGATACAAAGCCCATGCCCATTCCGCCATAGGCTTCTGGCACAGCAATGCCTAAAAGACCCAATTGTCCAGCACTGCGCATAGTTTGTTCGGTATAGGCATAATCTTTCTTTTCAAAACGTTCCCAATGGGCCCAAAGTTCACGATCGACGAATTCTTTGGTGCTGTCACGTATCATTTTTTGCTCTTCCGATAAATCCTCCAAAGTGAAAACGTCTTCGCATTTGGTTTCCTTAACGAGGAACTGGCCTCCTCTTAATAAATTGTCTTTCGGTATTGTATTTGAACTCATAGTTTTTTAATTGTTAGAAAATAGAGAATAGAACATAGAGAATGATTTTTAATTGAGCCCGTTTTGGAAACCCATTGTCATTCTTTGCCATTCTTCTATTTTATCTTCTAATTTTTTTAAAGTTTATATATTTTCTATGGTGCGCTACTAATAGTTGTGTTCCTAATTCATAGGAGGAGCTTAGAGAATAATCAAGGAAATTCTTAAAACCTTTGTCAGTTCTACCTGAACCTTCTGCAATATTACTAGGCAAAGAAACAGAACAACCGCTTATCTGAGCACTTAGATTAAATCGCTCATGTTTAGGGAAATCCATTAACAAATCTGAAATATCATTCGCAATCTCAAGACCTATTTGCCAAATTTTTAAGTTCTTATAATTATGTCGCCTTGCCATAAAGTCTATGTTCTATTCTCTATGTTCTCTTATCTTTTTAGGAAAGGAATTCATAGACCCCAGCAGCACCCTGTCCTGTACCAACGCACATGGTTACCATTCCGTATTTACCCTGCATATTTCTTTTTCGCATTTCATCGAATAGCTGCACCGAAAGTTTTGCGCCAGTACATCCGAGAGGATGCCCTAAAGCTATAGCACCACCATTGACGTTCACTATATCATTGTTTAGCTTCAATTCACGAATCACGGCCAAGGATTGAGAAGCAAAAGCTTCATTCAATTCTATTAATTCAATATCTTCTTGCTTTAATCCCGCTTGTTTTAACACTTTAGGTACGGCAACAACAGGGCCAATACCCATTATTCTTGGGGGTACACCGGCCGCGGCGTAGTTGACTAGTCTGGCAATTGGTTCTAGGTTCAATTCCTTGACCATTTCTTCGCTCATGACCATGACAAATGCAGCACCATCGCTCATTTGAGAGGAGTTGCCTGCAGTTACACTACCGCCTGCTGCGAATACTGCACGAAGTTTGCTCAACACTTCAACAGAAGTCCCTTTTCTCGGGCCTTCATCCTTGGTTACCGTATAACTTTTTGTTGCCCTTTTTCCGTTTCCATCAATATAGGTCTGTTCAACTTCAATGGGAACAATTTGATCTTGAAAGCGGTCTTCGGCCTGAGCCCGTAAAGCTTTCATATGTGAATTATAGGCGAACTCATCTTGATCTTCACGAGATACGTTATATTCATTTGCCACGGCCTCCGCCGTATTTCCCATGCCCCAGTAGTAATCCTCGTGCCCTTCGATAACCAAATCGTAATTCAATTCCGTCTTATAGCCGGTCATGGGTACGGAACTCATACTTTCAGCTCCTCCCGCGATAATACAATCGGCCATTCCTGCCTGGATTTTTGCCGTTGCGATTCCAATAGTTTCAATTCCGGAAGAACAAAAACGGTTTACGGTAACCCCGGGAACATCAACGATATCCAATCCCATTAAAGAAATCAGCCTTGCCATGTTAAGTCCCTGAGAACCTTCAGGCATAGCGTTGCCGACAATGACATCATCGATTCTTTTTTTATCGAAATCGGGCAGTTCCTTCATCATATATTCGATGGTTTCCGCCGCGAGTTCATCGGTACGCTTAAACCGGAAAACACCTTTAGGAGCTTTGCCGACCGCGGTTCGATATCCTTTTACTATGTATGCTTGTTTGTTCATAGGTGTAATTATTGTTTTAGAATGAGAGACTAGACAACTGGAATCTAGAGCCTAGACCCTTTAATCCCCAAGATTGTCCATAAATGAACCTATCATTTTTTGAATTTGTAAAATTCTGTCCTCCAGTTCTTCAAATCTATCTTTTTCCAAGTATTTTTCGTTAAGAGAAACAATTAGTTGGGTTTCCCATTCAAAGGCAGAGCCAAGACTATTTTCCAAATACTTTTTGAAATGCCTATCCGAGCTTTTGCTTGACCCTTCCGAAATATTTGAAGGAATTGATACAGCACATCGATTCATCTGACTAGTTAAATTATATCT
>QIJL01000334.1 GCA_003232435.1 Flavobacteriales bacterium
GATGCTAAGGCATCACCTCATAAAAAGAAAGTCAAATTCTCATCAAAAATAATTCTTTTCGTAAAATTCGTCTATTTCCGACCAGACACTAAATAACAAAGTGAATTTGCTACTTTTGATTTCATGCTCGGCCTGATAAAAAATTTAGGGTACGCCCTATACCGCATTTGGTTTTATATTTTGGTCGCTCTTCCGATTTTGATTTTCTTTCCTTTTTTGCTGCTGGCCACCCTTTCTGAAAAGAGCTATCCTCAATTTTTTTGGATGGCACGAAATCTATGGGCAATACCTATTCTATATAGTATGGGCTGTCCGCCGAAAGTTTATCGCGAACAAAAGCTTAAAAGGGGAAAAAGTTATATGTTGGTGGCGAACCACACGAGCATGCTCGATATTATGTTGATGTTGTATGTCAGCAAGAATCCGTTTGTTTTTATTGGGAAGAAAGAATTGGAGAAAATTCCCTTATTCGGTTTTTTTTTCAAACGTGTCTGTATTATGGTAGATCGCGATAATAGCGGAAGTAGAACGGGAGTCTATCGAAGAGCGCAAAGAAGATTGGCACAAGGGCTAAGCATTTGTATTTTTCCGGAAGGGGGCGTGCCCGATGATGAAACGATCCTGTTGGACGAATTTAAGGATGGTGCTTTTAAAATGGCAATTTCACATACCATACCTGTCGTGCCCGTGACTTTTTACGATAACAAAAAGCGATTTTCTTTTTCTTTCTTTAGCGGAGGCCCTGGAAGAATTCGAGCAAAAGTGCATTCGTTTTTTGAAACGGGAATCTTGGATGAGACAGATAAGGGTACACTTCGAGAAGAGGTAAGAACTGTCATTCTCGAAGAATTGGAAAAGGGAAAAATCGATAAATAGATCCGCACATAACAAAGAAGCGTCCCGACAAAATCGTCGGAACGCTTAAGAGGCCTGATAACCACAACAGACCTACTAACCACCACAACAGACCTACTAACCAATATTTTATCCTAGAACTTAAAATTAAGCCCGCTGTACACCCCAATGGAAAAAGGATTAAAGCTGCCCGATGTATCCGAAAAAGTGTTCAATTGATATTTAAAAATCGGTTCGATGTTCAGTCTAAGTTTAGGCGTAAATTTATAATTCAACCCGAAACCGACATTTGTGCTGAAATTCACATTGTTCAAATTGTTCGCCTCGCCCAGTTTGATGCTCTCATTAGAATCGTTAAGAGCTACCGAGTTATTTGTCAAGAACATTGTACTGACCCCGCCTACCAGATTTACCCCGAAGCGATTGTCGATCAATGCATAGTCAAGTTCCACAGGCACTTCTATATAACCGAACTCTTGGGCCACGATTCCATTTCTTGAGATATCGTTGGCGAGCACATCTGAAGCACTCTTATTCTCTGCAAGGGCAAAGCCATTCTCTGACTTGCTTTCGATCACTACATTTTCAGCGGCTTCTGAATAATTTACATTATTCAGTCGACCTGACAAGGTTCCTTGAAGAGATGCCGAAAACTCTACTTCATTGGTATCGTAGCCAAAATCGACTTTGCTGATACCAGTTCGAATACTTAGTTTTTTGCTAACGCCATAGGCTACTGACAATCCGTAACTCATATTGAAATCACCTGACTAAGAGCAGGGTCTATCGGTGAACCTTCGCCAAAAGAATTAAAATATACCGGAGCAAGATTGGCACCTACCGACCATTTGTTTTTTGAACTTTCGGCGAGTACTTCTTCCTCTTCGGCTTGTTTTTCGATTTCATCGAAAATCGATTTTTTTTGGCCCTCATCAGAGATTTCATTTTCCTTCTCTTCTTCCGAAACATTGGCTACACCTTCTTTCGTAGAATCTTCAATGTCGAAATTTTGCTCAATGAGATTCCCTTCGAGTAGATCGTTCTGACTTTCTTTTGATACCGCACCATCGTTATCCGCTATAGACCCGGTTGATTCTCCCATGTCGTCAGAAATCAATTGGGTTTCAACTATCTCGTTCGCAGCTTTGTTTTGTTTTGATTTTTCAGAGTCTACAGTTGCCAGTTGTGACTTCTCTATTTCAGCACTATTTGATCTCAGCACATCTGAACTCTTTGTACTCCCTACACTATTTGACGCACTGGTTTCTTGATTGTCCGAAGTATTCGCGTTATCTGATTCAATGGCTTCAGTATCCGCTAACTGAATGTCTTTTTCCGATTTTTCGTGAATGGGACTATCATTTTCGGAATTATTTGGATTTTCCTTTTCCAGGTTTTCGGTATCCGAAATTACCGGGGCAGTGCTGTTGTCATCTTCAAATGGATTTATGACTACAAAAAGCACGGCCAACAATGCAGCGACCCCTCCAAGCCTCCACCAAAAGGGGACTACTTTGCGAGATTTTTTCTTGTCCAAAGAATGGGATATGTCGTCCCAGACTTTTTCGTCAGGTATTTCATTGAAGTTGTTGAACTTCTCTTGAAATAATTTGTCAATATTTTTTTTACTCATCTTGCAATGAATTAGTATGTGTTTTTAATCTTTAAAGGACGCCCCGGTTGAGAGGCGCCTCGATATTCTAAAACAAGTCGAAAATCAATATTCCGATAATCGACCTAGCGGTTTCTGTTTCGATTTTCTCTTTTAATATGTTTCTTGCCCTAGCAAGATTTGATTTTGATGTTCCCGTTGATGTTCCGACAAGAGCGCTGATTTCTTTATGTGAATACCCATCTAAAACATAGAGATTGAACGTTAGCCTATATTTATTTGGGAGTTCTTGAATGTATTGCAATAATGTTTCGAGTGAAATATTAGTGTAACCCGAATCCACTTCAACTTCCTCTTCCATATTTTCCGAAACCACGTTCAAATGCCCCTCCTTTCTGTATTTCTGTAGTACAGTGTTCACGGTAATCCTTTTTAACCATCCTTCGAAAGAACCCTTGGCTTTGAACTGTTCGATTTTTTCGAAAATTGTCATGAAACTGTCATGAAGGTTGTCTTGGGCCTCGGTTTTATTGCGCGAATATTTGAGACAGATACCGAACAAGGTTCCGGAAAATTGCCGGTACAATTGTTCTTGGGCACGTCTATCGCCTTTTTTGCACTTATGTATGAGTTCTTGAAGACTCAAATTTGTTGGTATTGGTGTGGTTATAGAGGCGGGACGCTCCTCTCTCATTATTCGACGGGCACTTCGATATCTAAAAACGTGGGTTCTCCATTGGCATCCGTGCCCTGCCAAAATCGAAATAAATAAGGTTGATCGTATTTTACCTCGAACAAAAAACTTTCTTGTTGTTCAGTGGCAACTTGAGCGCATTGCCGATCTACAAACATAGAACCTATGGCGACGACTTCCCTTATAGTCGTGTCTTTTTGTACCACATCGAAAACCTCGAAATGAGTACAATCATCGGGCCTGACATAGGTAACCGTTATCTCGTACCTGCCGTTGAAGGTAAACGATTCGGGCACATCGGCATCGACGATCCGTAATGCATGAAATTCGATTGTGGGGGCATCATCTTTGAGACACGAACTAACTATAAATGCGATTACAACCAAGACGAACGCTAGAAATAACCTTCTCATAATTCAACATTTTAATGTTAAGATGAAAGTTAAGGCGTTTGGTTGCGTTTCTAAGCACTTTTTCCGCTAAAAAAAGTGCCTAGATTATTCAAAATAAGAATTTTATCTTAAGCTAATGCGTTGATAGCCTCTTTTATCTTGGCCTCGAGCTCGTCCATCAGTTCTGGATTATCACCCAATAGTGCTTTTACGGCATCTCGACCTTGGCCAAGTTTGGTGCCTCCATAACTGAACCAAGAACCGCTTTTCTTGATGATTTCATATTCCACCCCAAGATCGATTATTTCGCCAAGTTTGGAAATTCCCTTGCCATACATGATATCGAACTCTGTGGTTCTAAAAGGGGGAGCTACTTTGTTCTTGACGACCTTTACCCTGGTCTTGTTGCCCAATACCCCACCGTCGGCATTCTTGATTTGAGTAGATCTTCTGATATCTAAACGAACGGAAGCGTAGAACTTCAATGCATTACCACCAGTAGTAGTTTCGGGATTCCCGAACATCACCCCGATTTTTTCGCGCAATTGGTTGATGAAGATCACCGTACAATTTGTTTTGCTGATCGAACCTGTTAGTTTACGCAATGCCTGTGACATCAATCGGGCGTGCAAGCCCATTTTTGAATCGCCCATTTCTCCTTCGATCTCACTTTTGGGAGTCAAAGCGGCAACGGAGTCGATAACAATAATGTCGATTGCCCCTGAGCGGATTAGGTTGTCCGTGATTTCCAAAGCCTGTTCGCCATTATCGGGCTGCGATATGATAAGATTGTCGATATCGATCCCTAGATTTTCCGCATAAAATCTGTCAAAAGCGTGTTCTGCATCAATGAAGGCGGCAATGCCTCCATTTTTTTGGGCTTCGGCGATGGCATGCAATGTCAATGTCGTTTTACCGGATGATTCCGGGCCATATATTTCGACGACCCTGCCCCTAGGGTATCCGCCCACTCCGAGGGCAATATCTAAACCTAATGAGCCAGAAGGAATGACTTCGATATCTTCTACTACAATATCGCCCATTTTCATGACGGCCCCTTTTCCGTAGGTCTTGTCAAGTTTATCTAAAGTGAGTTTTAGTGCTTTTAGTTTTGCTTCTTTTTCGTTGCTCATAAGTTCTCGTTTTGTGGAAGGCTAAAATACCACATCTTTTGGCACAATGCCACTTCAATAGTACAATATCTTGAAAGTTATCGGGGATTTTCGCGACCAATGATACAATTCGGTTGACGATTTAGATTTTTAAGACGCAACCTTTTTTTGAAACCTGCATCTATAGATTAAACTAACTCATAACTCCCATTGTTTTTTAGTGGCAATGGGCAACGGTGGCCATTTACCTGTTTTGACACTTTAATTTGTATGAAAAAGGAAATATGGGGTGGCCAAAAAGAGTCTTGATAACATCAAGGCTCTTTTTTTATTAGTGAAACCCTAATTTTGACAAGCATGCAATGCGCCGACAAAATAGATGGTTGAACCCCGCTTTTAGCGGGGTACCTCTCCCATCGAATTGGGTCGATTCCTTTTAGGGTCCAGGGCCTGCCTGTCCGGCAGGCAGGCTTGCCCTGGGGTTTAACCTTTTGCTTAAATTCCTTCAGAGATACTTGCGCAATAACTTCGATAATCAAAAACCTAAGAATGTTTATCGAGGTTGTTTTATCTTTGCTGCTCGTATTCGAACAACATATCATTCCTTAACTTAAATTATTGGTATAGCATGCAACTGTACAATACCTTAAGTGCAAAAGAAAGAGAAACCCTTATCGAAGAGGCAGGTTTAGAACGCCTGACCATCTCTTTCTATAAGTATGCACATATCGGCAACAGGTCGATTTTCAGAAATCATCTTTTCATCAACTGGAGCGAGCTTGATGTTCTTGGGCGAATTTATGTGGCCCATGAAGGCATAAATGCTCAACTCTCGGTTCCTGCGGCGAATTTCGAAACATTCAAAAAGCACCTCGACAGCATTTCTTTTTTTAAAAAAGTTCGCCTGAATATCGCTATCGAGCAAGACAACAAATCTTTTTTGAAGTTGAAGGTAAAAGTCAGGAATAAGATCGTGGCCGACGGACTCAACGACAACACTTTCGATGTGACCGATAAAGGCACACATGTGGGCGCCGAAGAATTCAACCGATTGATCGAAGATCCAGATACGGTATTGGTCGATATGCGCAATCATTATGAAAGTGAAATAGGCCATTTTAAAAATGCCGTGACCCCCGATGTCGATACTTTTCGCGACTCTTTAGATAGTATTGAAAAAGATTTGGCCAATCATAAAGAGGATAAAAAATTGGTCATGTATTGCACAGGCGGAATCCGTTGTGAAAAGGCGAGCGCCCATTACAAGCACAAGGGTTTTAAACAAGTGTACCAGTTGGAAGGCGGAATAATCGACTACGCCAGGCAGGTCAAAAAGAAAGGCCTAGAGAATAAATTCATCGGCAAGAACTTTGTTTTCGACCACCGACGCGGTGAACGCATATCCGATGACGTGATTTCACAATGTCATCAATGTGGCGAACCTTGCGATGAACATGTGAACTGTGCGAACGAGGCCTGTCATTTATTGTTCATTCAATGCGAAGAATGTTCAAAGAAAATGGACGACTGTTGTTCAGACCACTGCAAAGAAGTTTGTTCGCTTCCTTTTGAAGAACAAAAAAAGTTGAGAAAAGGTAAAGGCGCAAGCAATAAAATTTTCAAAAAAGGAAGGTCAGAAGTATTGAAATTCAAGAAATAGTAGATGGTTCTCAATTGCAGTTGGCAGTAGAATTATGACTTGAAATTTGTCATGGAACTTTTCTACCTACTGAATACTGCCACTGCCAACTTCCTTTCCATCGCATTAAAAAATCGTTACCTTTACGTTTGAGACAAAATACGAACCTTTTTTAGCAATAAGCCCCCGTTGCTAAATCAAGATATAAAATATGGGTTGTAGCAGTTGTGCGACCGCTAAAGACGGGCAACCTCGTGGATGCAAGAACAACGGTACTTGCGGCACCGATGGTTGCAATAAATTGACTGTTTTTGATTGGCTTTCGAATATGGCACCGCCAAACGGCACCAGGTTATTTGATTGCATCGAGGTTCGTTTTAAGAATAGCAGAAAAGAATTCTTCAGAAATACCGAGAACCTCTCACTTTCCATAGGAGATATAGTAGCGACCCAGGCCCGGTCAGGTCATGACATAGGCATGGTTACCCTCGTTGGCGAATTGGTAAAAGTTCAGATGAAGCGCAAAAAGGTCGATTTCAAAGACGAAGAACTTCCTAAGGTTTATCGAAAGGCCACGCAAAGTGACATCGACAAATGGCAGAAATGCCGGAATCGTGAAGAGGAGATAAAGAAAAGGGCCCGTGAGATGGCCATCATCCTTCAGCTACAGATGAAAATCTCTGATGTTGAATTCCAAGGCGATGGATCGAAGGCCACTTTCTATTACACTGCTGAAGAACGTGTCGATTTCCGTCAATTGATTAAAGATATGGCCAAGGCGTTCGGTATCCGTATCGAAATGCGGCAGATCGGCTATCGACAAGAAGCACAACGCTTGGGTGGAATCGGATCTTGTGGGCGTGAACTTTGTTGCTCGACCTGGCTAACCGATTTTAGGTCTGTAAGTACTTCAGCGGCAAGATTTCAGCAGCTTTCACTTAACCCCCAAAGGTTAGCTGGGCAATGTGGAAAGCTAAAATGCTGTTTAAATTATGAACTTGATTTGTACCTTGAGGCGTTAAAAGATTTTCCATCCCAAGACACCAAATTGCAGACCGATAAGGGGATGGCTTTTTGCCAAAAAACCGATATTTTCAAAGAAACATTGTGGTTCTCGTATAAAGATGAACCGGCCAATTGGCATACACTTTCAAAAGAACAGGTCATCGAGATTCTCGAGAAAAACAAGAAAAAGGAAAAAGTCGCCAGTCTCGAAGAATATGCCGTTGAAAATATCGTTGAAGATAAAGTGGTTTTTGAAAATGTAGTTGGGCAAGATAGTCTCACTCGTTTTGATAGGCCAAAAAGGTCGCGAAATCGTAATAAGAACCGCAATAGAAATCGCAAGCAAGGCAACAAAAAGCAGCAGGGAAATAACAACAAGAATAATTCGAACCCTAATGCGAATAGCAAGAAAAGAAGAAACAATAAAAAAAGGAAGCCGAGAAATGCTTAGGCCACTTTTACTTTGTGCAATTTCCTTATTGGTATTCTCTTGTAATACCGCAACCGTCAAATCTGACTTTAAGACGACCGAGAATGGTGCATGGCCAAAAGACAGTATTGTACAGTTTACATTTTCAGAACTTGATACCACCTTACGCTACAATATCTTTATCAATGTCAGAAATGACCGATCCTTTCGGTATAACAATCTTTTTTTGATAGCCGAACTGAACTTTCCGAGTGGGGAGACCATGAGGGACACTCTTGAATATGAAATGGCCATGCCCGATGGCACATGGTTGGGTAAGGGCCATGGCAGCATCAAAGAAAACAAGTTATGGTATAAAGAAAACATCGTTTTCCCAACATCGGGCGTATATACCCTACAATTATCGCATGCCATGAGAAAGAACGGTGCTGTTGATGGTGTTGTCAATCTTGAGGGGATTACCGATGTAGGTTTCGAAATCGAAAAAAGTATAGCGAATTAAAATGGCAAAAGCAGCTACAAAAAAACAGCCTAATAATTTTTTCAAACCCATCAAGTGGTTTTGGATTCTATTCGCATCCGGAGTAGGATTGTGCGCACTTCTTTTTCTTTTGGCCTCTTTGGGCGCTTTTGGCCCGATGCCCGAATATCAGTATTTAGAAAATCCGAAAACCAATTTGGCGACCGAAATTATTTCGTCTGATGATGAAACACTTGGAAAATTTTATCTAGACGATAATAGAACACCGATAGGTTACGAAGACCTTCCAAAGAATTTGGTCGATGCACTTGTCGCTACCGAAGATGTCAGATACTTTGATCACGCAGGGATAGACGCAAGAGGTACTTTAAGGGCTTTTGCCTATTTAGGGAAAAAGGGTGGGGCGAGCACAATCTCACAGCAATTGGCCAGACAACTTTTTATTGGAGCTAGGGAAAAGGAAAAGAAGACCCAGGCAATTTTGCAAAAAATAAAAGAGTGGGTACTTGCTACACAGTTAGAAAGACAATACACCAAAGAAGAAATCATAGCCATGTATCTCAATATATATGATTTTGGTTACGCCGCCGATGGCATCCGTTCTGCCTCGAGAATATATTTCGGTAAAGAACCCGTCGACTTAAAGATTGAAGAATCAGCCATGCTGGTGGGCATGTTAAAAAACTCTTCATTATATAATCCGATCCGTAGAGAAGAAAGAGTAAAAGACCGAAGAAATACTGTATTGTCTCAAATGGCCAAGTACGGATATATCACCGAGAAAGAAAAAGACTCACTGCAAGCGTTGAAGATGGATGTGAACTTCAACCCAGAATCACACCGTGAAGGTTTGGC
>QIJL01000477.1 GCA_003232435.1 Flavobacteriales bacterium
CCCCATACCTTCGTTAAAATTTTTCGCCGTAGCTAAGGCTATGCCGAAAAATTTTGCCTTGGTATGAGAAAAAATCCCTGCCTTGATTCTCTCGAATTTCTATTTAGCACGAGTATATTATGTTTGAGCCCCAAAGATTTTAGGAAATCCGTCAGTTGCAAAAATTCTATGGTGAAGGCTATAATCAAGGTTACAATGGCCACGGTAATCGAGTTAGTTTTTAAAAAGCTTTTAAAGAAGCAGTACAATAATATAACTACTAGAAAATCACCCATTGTACGCCGAATGAAACCGTCATTTAAAAAAGCGGCAATTAAAACTTCGATAACTAATAGTAAGATAAAGGCTATAAAGTAGTTTCTGTTAAAAGTTGATTTCATAGTATTTAATGTGAATTGCTAAGCGATCTGGTTTGGAAATCATGTTTCTTCTTTAATAATGTCTTGCTCTCGCATCCCCGAAACAGATTGAAGCACCGAAAACAAAACCCAAAGTAATCCCCCAAAGGCAAAGGTCATTGCCCATACTTTCGGCTGTGCAAGACTACTTCCTATTTGTTCGAATAAGAAAATAGGCTTGGTCAAAATATCCCAAGAATTGAAGCGTAGAAACCTTCCGAGGTAAATTCCGTATCCGCATAAAAGGCATATTGAAAAGTTAGTAACAAGTGATATTTTTTTAGAATAGTTTTTCGCAATAAATCCATACATATCAATCAAGGAAAGTAGTCCTAACAATAACCCGTTCAAGGCAAAAACAAAGACCAAGAACAGATCGAGCCAAATTAAAATCGAATCATCGTCATGCAGATGTATCAAATCGGTTATGATATACGGGCTGTTCGGCAAGAACAATAGCCAGATAGAGAACAGCGTTATTTTTTGCCATGTTGAAGCTTGCCAAGCGGAATAGTATTTCATGACCTGGGTAATGAAAAAGGGTATGCCGGCCAAAAACAGATTCCATACCAAAAAGAAGTAAAAATAACTACCGGTCAGTTTCATCCGAAATAATAACAACAGTAGTGCAAAGCCTATGGAAAGGCTTAAATTAAAATATAGACTGTGGTGTTTTCGGTATTTAATATTGTTGATTTTCATCATGTCAAAAATTTAAAAAATGCATATATAAAATCGCTATCGGAAAGTTCATCAAAACAATGATCAAGGTCATTGCATGTTCATGTATGTCTTTGAAATTGGCCATTGTATTGACAAAGAGAATCAGCAGCATCACAAGGGTTACCAAAATGTAGAGCACCAGAAAAGAGATCCCCAAGGTGATTATCATGTCATTTTCGGCCATCAATGCGATAAGCATAAGTGAGGTTCCCACGATGAAACTTATACCCGCGAAACGCACCGCAACCCGATTCCATTTATGTTTAAAAAGTACTATCATTTGGTTTCGTTTTTTACGATTTGGTAAAAGGTATATTCTTGCCAGGTCTTTTGAGATTGCTCCTCTAAGAACTCAGTGTGCTTTTCGTCAATTCTGTCTTTTGTATTGATTTCTACTTTGGTATGATTGGCTTTTGCATAGTCGTATAGTTGTGCACTATTGCTTTCCCCTAGACTAACCAGATAATCGATGTCGGGATTTTCAAGGGTATTTAGATTAAACCAGGTGATGGTTCTATCCCAAGGAATAGCGGCACTAATAATCAGAAAAGCAAAAACAGTCGCAATATTGGTGCGCACCAGATAGATGAAATTCTTCACTTGGGCGACCTTGATATAAGCGGTAACCAACCCGGTTAAGGTGAGCAATAGATAAACAAATACACCGATTCGTTTGTAAGTGAGTCCTAATGCTTCCACATAAGTGTAATTTTTATAGCAGGTAAAAGCAACTAGAATTACGTTCAGACCGATCCACAAATACGTAAGTAATTTGATGCGCTTGTTTGCCTGAAAAAAGTTGAGGTTTCCTCGAAAAAAATATAGAATAAGCGCAATTGCACATACTATGGAGAACATAAGGGCGTAAACCCCTTGATGAACGGATTGGGAGTATCCAGAATTTGTAATATCTGTCTTTTGAAACAGATATATGACATCGGTGGTTAGAAAAAAGAGAAGGAGTAGGTTTAGTGCCAAAAATACGATGCTTCCTAGTGTATGTTCACTTTCTAGTTTTTTCTTTTCGCCAATGAGAACCAGTTCGGCCGGTTTTTCCAATTCATTTTCTTGGGCCAAATCGAACTCTACAAGTTCTTGAGCATTGAAAGGGCGTAAAAGGTGCAGGAAAATGATATATCCCATAAGGGTAAAGAGCAGCCACGGAACGCAAATAAAATCCAGGTCGATCTGCTCGATAAGACTTTCAAAAACAGGATTGGCGTTTCGATACAGCATTCCAAAAATCAAAAAAAGCAGTATGGCGACCAGCCCACCTTTCAAACGGTTGAAAAGTTTGGGCGAGATATCTTTTTGTTTCTTTTTTTTCGACTCCTTTTCTTCTTCTTGATTTCGGATGTAGTTGGCCACTGACGCTACGAGTATATTGACACACCCGATAAACCAAGAAAGATAGACAGACGTTTTTTGGGAAATCGATTTCCCAACGAACACCATTAAGGCCATAAAATGCACAAAAACGGCGAAGCCGGAGGGATTGAAGAAAACGAAAATGGCCGTTAATACGTAAGTAAGGGAATAGCCCCAAGAAACGGAACGTTCCTTGCGAATGGCCGAAACAAGAACTACTACTAAAATTGAAATCAGAAAAAGATTCAGGCCAAAACTCTTGCTATAAAACAACAAACTAAAGGCAAGGGCAGACAAAATGGATTTGATATGAATATTCATAATATTAGGATTTAGACAGTGAACTGGTTTAAACTTTTTCAATTGGCTAAAAAATGATGCTTTTTTACCCTTTTTCCGACTTTTTTTCCTTCCGTAGCCCTGCTATGCAACTCAAAAAAGGCTTCAAAATGGCAAAAAACCTTTAATTTTCGCTTCAATCCAAAAAGTTTAAACCAGTTCGGTATATTTTTAATGTTTATTTCGATTTATAGAATTTCTAAATACAGACCTGCAATGGGAATGTTGATTAATAATAATAGGAGTGCAACAAGATTCTCTTTGTAATCTTTGAAGCGACGAATCGCATTGATCAACATGGGCGGCAACATGATGGTGTTGGCGATTCCTGCAAGTATGACAAGGAAATGGCCAATAGCGACCAAGCCTGTATCACCGTTGTTTTTAAATAGGAGCAAGCAGATGGTTCCGGTGATAAGACTTGTAATTGCTATTTGTGCACCGATAAAATTGATCGAATGTTTAAAATTGTTTTTCATTGTTGTGGGATTCATCGGATTAAAAAAGTGTCTTTGATCCGTTCTATGGGTTGATCCAAAAGTTTTAGAAAATCGAGATGATAAAAGACCAAGGCGGACTTCCCTTTTCTATAGGCACTTATAAATAGTTTGATATAGTCAGGAAAAAGGAACGTCCCCAAAGCAATGACGGCATATTGATAGAGGCTTCTTTTCCCGTTCCCCCATAAATAATATTGCATACTGATTTCCTCAGGCACCGTGGTGCCCGTACCGGTCAAAACATGAAAGACGTCATGGTCTTCCAATTTTGGTTGTATCTCAAAATTGTGTTTCAATAAAAAGAAAGCTAAGTGAAACCCTAAACTCGTATTCGGATATTGCATAAGATTTGGCAAACTAACCGACCAAGGTTCATTTTTCTTGATGAACTTTTGATAGGGCACTTTACTCCATTCGTATAGGGTTTCTAGGATTACAGCTCTCATAATATTTTTAAAAGTACTTTGAATTTCAAAGTATATTAATAAAAAATTTTATTTTCCAATCAGTTTTTCGAGGGCATCGATATGTTTTTTAAATGCCGCCTTGCCAAGTTTTGTTGCCGAATATCGCGTATTCGGTTTTCTACCTATAAATTGTTTTTCTACTTTGACATACTCCTCTCTTTCGAGGGCCTTGGTATGGCTCGCCAAGTTGCCATCCGTTGCGCCTAATAATTCCTTCAGCATATTAAAATCAGCATGGTCGTTGACCATCAAAATACTCATGATACCCAAACGGATCCGGTGGTCGAAGGCTTTGTTTATGTTGTCTATTAAACTCATTTATGTCATTCCCGCGAACCTGTCTGTCGCCAGACAGGGGCGGAAATCTGTTTTTGATAATTCCTAAAAGCTCAAGTTCAAGTTCAATTTTTAGTACTTAAGAAAGTCTTGTTTCTATCGTCTATTAGCATAGCGGTCTAGAGTCTATTTCCTGTCATATTTAAAATACATCATCGCCCCATAGATAATATGGAAAACGCCAAAACCAAGCGCCCAAAAATACAATCCGTAACCGAGAAATTGAGTACTGATAAGGCCAATGATAATAAAGGCCAGGCCCATATAGCGCACATCGCCCAATGTATATTTACTGGCATTGACACAGGCCAGGCCGTAAAAGACAAGGGTAGCAGGTGCGACCAAGCCGGTAACCCCATATTGTAAAAGTACCAAGCAAAAAATTCCACCGGTTACAAGGGGGATCAAAAAGTTGAGCACTAATCTGTGGCTTGCTACATTCCAAATTTTTTCTCCACTTTTGCGTGCTTTTCGCATTGACAATATTGCACCAGTTAGGATGGCTAGGAAAACAACTCCAATCGCAATCGAAATGAGCTCCTGTCCAAGACCGGTATTCCAAACCGCCCTATCTAAATAAGAATGGCCCCAAGTAGTTGAAATATCGGGAGACATGCGACTCTCTAGCTTTAACTTTGCTACGAATGCGCCAATAAGCGCATAAATTCCGGCCAGTATTCCCGAAAGGCCACTTAAGGATATAAACCGTGACGAGCGGCTCATCATATTCTTGATTTCGGAGATGTCGTCGAGATACTTGTTTGATTCCATGTTTAAAGTACTTTGAAATACAAAGTTAAATATAATAAACGAATCGCACAAAAATCAGGGCCGATTAATTTCATTTTTGCTCTTCAACGGTAATTTTCCACTCGATAACCGGGTGTTCGTCAGGAGCCACATAAGCACCAAGGGCTTTCAGTTGTAGATTTAGTTCTTTTAAGTTGGTCAGGGTTTTTACTTGAAGTGTTTCCGATTTGCCTGCCGCAATCGTAAAAATAGGGGGTTTGCTATAAAAACTATAAGGCATAACATTTTCGAACAAGAGATCACTGCTTGAAATATTCTCAAGTTCTACCCTTAAAATTTTCGTGGCCTCCAAATATTCTACCTTCTTGACTTTAATACATGACTTCAAAAGAGGTTCTAAATATTCGGGCCTACCCACTAGCAGAGAGTTGTAAACCGCCACTGTGCGTCTTTCGAAAAGTGCTTCTTGAAGGCTTTCTACACTTTTTTCCTTGGCGAATACCAAGGTGATCGGGCGATGGTTCCCTTTTTCGGTATAATCCCAGTCGATGAGTCCGTGTATATCACTGGTACCCATGATGGTCAAATTTTGCTCCAAGGCGATGGCGAGGGATTCCTTGGCATAGTCAACCGAATTGATGACCTCGATACCGTGCAATTCTCGTTCTTTTTGAAAATCACTTAGTATGGGATTCCCTGACGGACTTTGTCTGTGCCACGCTGGGTGGTTCCAAAAGACGAATGCACCTTGTTTCTTGGCTGCGGCAAAAGCATCTTCGGCCTTGTCCTTTAAAAGTTTGTTGGCATCTGAAATGAAAACGGCATTGTTATGTCCGACCGGTTTGTCCCTCGTAATCTCGGATCCCGGTATGATCAACAAATCGTGTTCTTTTGCTTCCTCCAATGCCAAATGGTAAGCTCTGTTTCGATCAGGATGCGGAATATCGTCTTTAT
>QIJL01000005.1 GCA_003232435.1 Flavobacteriales bacterium
AATATCAACCAAAGGCCGAAGAACGAATCGACGTTCGTGCAATTTTGGGTGCGGTAGGGTCAACTGATCATTATCGATGATCTTTCGGTCATAATACAATATGTCGATATCGATGACCCTGGGCTGATACCCTACAACGCCTGACCGGCTCCTACCCATTGAAAATTCAATATCTAAAAGAGCAGTTAACAAAAGTGGTGGGGTCAAATCAGTTTTAACGATGATGCATATATTAAAAAAATCATCTCCTTCGAAACCCCATGCCGCACTTTTGTAAACAGGCGATACGGCATTTACTTTTCCGACTTTTTTCTCGATGCTGAAAATGACTTCTTGTAGCGTGGCTAATTTGTCGCCGAGATTGCTTCCTAAAGATATATATACTGTATTTGAACCATCCATATTAGAAAACCAAATTACTTAAAAAAGAAGTTAGAATGGCTATATTTGAATCCGAATAAAATCATTAGGGAATGAATGCAATTATAGGTTGCCTTATCGCATTTGGAATTATGTTCATCATGTTCTTCATTTTTGCCAGTTTAGTTGGCAGCACCGAGGAATCCGTGAGTATCAAGAACAATTCGGTTCTCGAACTCCGATTGAACCTTCCGATAAGCGATTATGTCGGCAATAATGCAGCAGACCCGTTTACAGGTCTTTTTGAACGATCGCAGGGCCTCGATGAAATTTTGCATGCCATTGAAACAGCAAAAGAAGATGACGATATCAAAGGAATCAGCATCGACAACAACTTCATTTTGGCCGGTCTGGCACAAACGCAAGCAATTCGCAAGGCCCTTGAAGATTTTAAGGAAAGTGGGAAATTCATCTATGCGTACGGCGATTTTTATATGCAAAAAGACTACTATCTGGCCAGTGTCGCCGATGAAATGTATCTGAACCCGGTCGGTATTCTCGATTTTAAGGGATTGTCTTCGGAAGTACTTTTCTATAAAGATCTACAGGAAAAGACGGGCATCAAAATGGAAGTTATTCGCCATGGAAAATACAAGAGTGCCGTGGAGCCTTATTTATCGAACGAAATGAGCGATGCCAACCGCAAACAGATCAAGGAATTGATCAGTTCATTATGGAATTCGATGGTCGAAGAAATTTCAAGAGGAAGAAATATAAGTCCTGAAAACCTTAATATCATCGCCGATACTTTAGGTGGAAGAACCACGGAGTATGCCAAGGCTTCGGGCCTGATCGACGATATTCTATTTTACGATGAATATGAGACCAAGCTTCGCGAAGCCCTTAAACTTGAAGAAAAAGACGATCTGAATACCGTGCTGTTGGAAGATTATGTCATCCGCTCGAATAAGAAAGTAAAGAATAAGGGCGATGATAAGATCGCCGTAATATTTGCTCAGGGCGAAATTCTTTATGGCGAAGGCGGTCCCGAATTCATAGGGCAGGGGATAATCAACAAGGCAATAATCAAAGCACGGGATGACGAAAAGGTAAAAGCGATAGTACTCCGAGTAAATTCGCCGGGCGGAAGCGCTTTGACCTCCGATATCATTTGGCGTGAATTGGAATTGGCAAAGGAGAAAAAACCGGTAATCGTTTCCATGGGCAACGTGGCCGCCTCTGGCGGATATTACATTGCTGCCGGAGCGGATAAGATTTTTGCCGAACCAACGACCATTACGGGATCCATTGGGGTTTTTGGTGTGGTTCCGAATGTCACGGAATTGGCCGAGGATATCGGTATCAATGCCGAACAGGTCGGTACGAATAAAAATTCGGTCGATTATTCGCTTTTCGAACCAATGACCGATGATTTCAGAAAGATGGTGCAAGATGGCGTGGAAGATACCTATGAAACCTTTTTATCACGGGTCGCGAAAGGCAGAAAGATGACGGTTGCCGAAGTTGATAGTATGGCGCAAGGTAGAGTGTGGAGTGGGGTGGACGCTAAAAGATTAGGACTAGTGGATGAACTTGGAAATCTTAATGATGCTATTGCCGAAGCTGCAAAAATGACCGACCTTGATGAATATGGAATCAAGAAATTCCCGAGATACAAAACAGGCTTTGAACGCCTGATGGAAGATTTCGGTGGGGCTAGTGCAAAAGCCAAGCAAGATTTTATCGAAGAAGAGGTGGGTGCCGAAGCCTATTCAATCTTAAAGCAATTTAAGTCGGCCATGGAGCAAAAAGGTATTCAGGCAAGAATGCCCTTTGTGTTGGACATAAAATAATGTTGTACACAATCTAAAAACACCATTTTTATTAATGAAACCATATTTCTTAACACTTCTTACCCTTTTAGTCATTTCATGCAAAGAAGTCGGACTTAACTCTGAAAAAATTGATTTTGAGACTAGAAAAATTGTTTTATCCACGTGGTCGGACTTTGAAAATCCAATCTTGACAAGAAAGTCGCAAACGGAAAAAAAGTTATACAAGTTCTACGAAACCCGTATAAATGAATACCAAAACGAGCTGATTAAGAACTTTTCTCACTACGATACCATGACCAATTACAAAAGTATATGGCTTCTAGATATTAAAAAAAGACGAAAGGAAAAATTGGAAAAATCAGATGACCCAGAAAATGAAGATTTCCTGATTTTTTATCCGACTTCCGAAGATGAATACGAATCGATAATGAGGAGCATCGACTTCAGAACGGACTTAAATAAACGTAGATTGGATTCTATAAAAGGACTTTATAAAAAAGTATCTGAGAAAACCATTTATCATGAAATTAATTATGAAATTCATGGATTTTCAAAAAGGAAAAATTCTGAGCTAATCCAAAATTTAAGAGTTTGGATAGATAATGATTCTAATATTTTCGACCATTTATTTTTGGACTTGCCTCAAATAGTGGAGTAAAAAAGACTGTGTACAACCTATAAACAATACGGGCTTCGGGCTTTATCGAAAGGTTTGCGTATTTTTATGAAGTCGCGAAATCTTTGGGATTTCGCTTTGGACAAAAAAAGAAAAAACAAAACCAAAAGATTTCGCTATGTGCGTGGCGGAAAGCAAACGCCTGTTTGACCCCGTACTGTTCTTAGCTCAACCGATAGGTGCAATTTTGGCCAAAGCCGATTTATGTGGTATCAATAATCTCCTCCAGATAAACCCGCCCGGCAGTCCGGTCTGGAGGCAGTTGTAAACAGTTCCCCATTTCGGTGTTTGGCCAACGGTGCGGAGTTTTAAGAATTATTTCAATTGCCCCGGACTTCAGTCCGGGATAAAAAACAACAGGCAAAAGGCTTTAGCCAAACCTTTCAGGAACCCCTCGGAAAGAATGACCTTAAAAGACAAGAAATTGGCCTACCGGATTTACTTATATCTGGGGGCACTTTTCATTACCTCGTTGGTGGTGTCGAACCTGATTTTCCAAAAATTCTTTTATTGGAATCCGTTTGGCGATGTAACTGTTTTTGGTTCCTCGCTTTTTGTGGTTTCCGTTGGCATACTTCCTTATCCGCTGACATTCTTGATAACGGACTTGATTTCAGAAATTTTCGGCAGAAAAAAGGCAAATCAAATTGTTACCGCTGGTATTTTTGCATCTGTATTTTCAATGGGAATTATTTTATTGGCCGACTTCGTTCGGGCCATTCCATCTTCTAGGATCGATGATGAAACTTTTACAAAAGTATTCGCACTTTCGCCTGTTGCCGTTCTTGCGTCAATGATCGCCTATCTTTTTGCCCAATATGTGGATATTTCTATTTACCATTTTTGGAAAAAACTGACCAAAGGCAAGCATTTGTGGCTGCGGAATAATTTTTCCACATTTCTATCTCAGTTCATAGACTCCTTCACGGTTATAGCGCTTCTTTGCCTTTTCAAGGTATTTCCGTGGAGTATGTTCCTAGGATTGGTAGTAAGTGCCTTTTTATTTAAGGTTTTAATCGCATTTCTCGACACCCCTTTCCTCTATTTGTTCGTATATCTTCTAAGAAAACGATTTGGCCTCAAAATCGGTGAGGAAATAAAGTTAGAAGTTTAGAGACTGTTTTGAAATATGTCGTTAGAATTGATATACCCTATTTTTGATGCAGAACGAGGCATCCGCCAAAATAAGGCGGACGGTTTAAAATTTTAACAGGGCCGAATGAAAAGGCCAACGATTTGGCCTTTGATAAGGAGCCAGATGGGGCGTTGGCTGCGCAAAAAGGGGGTATAAGAAAATAATCGAGATATTTCAAAACAATCTCTTAGAAAATTCTTAACCTTCTTGACGTAATATTCCGTCTCTTTTTCTGTTATACTCATGACACATGAAAACCCGAAGTTTTATAAGCGTCTTTTTGCCTCTAACGGCGTTAAAATTATTAACCGTAGCTACAGCTATGCTTAATAATTTCGCCTTGTTAGAAACTAAAATACGCATCCTAAATTCTCCGATTTTTCATGTGTCATGAGTATATAAAAGTGCCTCAAATAAGCTCCATCATGAAAAAGAAGATTTTCAAGATTATCGGTATCGTTTTACTTTTGATAATCGGGTTGCTAATAGCCGCACCCTTCATACTTGAAGCTAAGATCGGTGAACTTATCAAAACCAATGTCAATAACAACGTAAATGCCACTCTAGACTTCGCAGATGCTGACTTGAGCTTGATCAAAAGTTTTCCGAACGCCAATTTGAGACTTCAAGAGGTAACCTTGTTAAATAAGGCCCCGTTCGAAGGCGATACACTTTTTGCAGCGAAAGATGTCAGTTTGACCTTGGGAGTGAGCGAATTGTTCAAAAGTGCCGGCGAAGCTATCGAAATTAAAAACCTCAGTCTTGACGGTGCCAAGGTCAATATAAAAGTCAACGAAGCGGAAGTTGCCAACTATGAAATCGGAAAAGATGATGGTAGCCCTGAAACACCTTCCGAAGAATCTGAGAGCTTTACCCTTGACTTGCAGTCTTATGAGATCACGAACTCCAAAGTGGTATATGATGATCAGGCGGCAAAGGTTTATTTGGTGGTATCCGACATTCAGCATTCCGGAACGGGAGATTTATCCGCTGAAAAATCTGAATTGGATACGAACACCGAAGCTCTTGTGACTTTTGAATTGGATAGCACCAATTATCTAAATAAGAATAAAATCAAATTAGATGCCCTCATCGGTGTCGATTTAAAGGAAGATAAATACACCTTTCTGAAGAACGAGGCTATTGTCAATCAGTTGCCTTTGGTCTTCGAAGGATTTGTGAAAGTAAACGAGAACAGCCAAGAAATGGATATAAGTTTTAAAACGCCTTCTTCGGATTTCAAGAATTTTTTAGCGGTCATTCCCGAAGAATATTCCAAGAACATAGCGAATGTCAAGACAACGGGAGATTTTGTGCTCGAGGGCAATTTCAATGGGGTCGTCGACGAAGAACATATTCCTAAATTCAATATCAAGATCAATTCAGATAATGCATCTTTCAAATATCCTGATTTGCCAAAATCGGTTCATAACGTCTTTATTGACACAAAAATCATAAATACGACCGGTATTTCAGAAGATACCTATGTCGATATCGACAAACTTTCTTTTATGATCGATGAAGACAAGTTCAATATGGTCGCCAAGATCAAAGAGCTTATGGGCAATACCAAAGTGAATGCCGATCTCGATGCCAAAATGAATCTGGCCAATATTAAAAAAGCATATCCCGTGCCTGCCGATCTCGATTTAAAGGGATTATTGAATGCCGATATTACCACGGAGTTCGATATGGAGTCCGTTGAGAAAAAGCAATATGAAAATACGAATACTACGGGTAAGATAAGTTTAAGGGGATTTGAATATAACTCGGCCGAAATGGCAAATCCTGTGAAATTGAGTTCTGTAGCAGTTACTTTCAATCCGAAGACCGTGACCTTGAATGAATTGAACGGGGCCACGGGCAAGACAGATTTTAATGCTACCGGCACTATTGACAATTGATTCCTTTTTAATGACGAAAAGGTCGAGGGGAATTTCAATCTCAATTCGAATACGTTTGCCCTGAACGATTTTATGGTGAACGAAGAAGTAGCTACCTCAGAAGAGGATGATTCAACTTCTCAAACGGCATCTTCCTCCGAAGCCGTACCTGCCAGCGGGCAGGAAAAAATAAAGATCCCAGCTTTTTTGGATGCCAACATCAATGTATCGGCAAATACTGTTTTATATGATAATTTGGTGTTGAAAGATGTAAAAGGAAACCTCCGCATCAAAGATGAAAAGGCCACTTTGAACAATATGACCTCTTCGATGTTCAACGGTAAAGTAAATTTCGACGGAGAGGTTTCGACCAAAACCGAGGTGCCCACTTTCTCAATGAAATTGGGAATGGACCAACTGCAGATAGGGGAGACTTTCAAAGCCTTGGAACTTTTTGAGGTTTTAGCACCGATTGCAAGTGTTTTAAAGGGAAAGTTCAATTCAGATATCGTGCTTTCAGGAAGCCTAACAGATGATTTCACTCCTGATCTGACCAATCTTTCAGGAAATATTTTGGCGGAACTATTGGCAACGGATATCGATTCCGGGAAAGCGAATTTGTTGAAAGCGTTGAGCACAAAACTTGATTTCATCAAATTGGATAAACTCGACCTAAAAGGATTAAAAACCGCATTGAATTTTGAGAACGGCGTCGTTACGGTAAGGCCTTTTACCCTTAATTACGATGACATCGCTATCAATGTGGACGGTAGCCATACCTTCGACCGTAAATTGAATTATAAGGCCACCATGCAGGTGCCCGCAAAATATTTAGGTTCTGAAATCAATAGCTTGATCGCAAAAATCGATGATAGTTCATTGGATGGTCTGACCATACCCGTTATCGCGAATATCGGTGGTAGCTATTCGAGTCCGGCTGTGACAACTGATTTAACAGGGGGAGTGAAAAGTCTGACCACAAAACTGGTCGAGATTCAAAAGCAGAGATTGATCGATAAGGGTAAAGACAAAGTCAAAGATCTTTTGGGAGACGTTCTTGGGCAAAACAAGACCGAAAATGATTCTATCGCTCAAGACCCGGCCAAAGAAGGTGCAAAAGAAATACTTGGGGGAATATTGGGGAGCAATAAAGAAAAAGATTCTGCCGAGACGAAAACAGATTCAATTCCCCAAGGGAAAAAAGAAGAAGATGTTGTTAAGGAGAAAGCAAAAGACATTTTGGGTGGACTTCTAGGTGGCAAAAAGAAAAAGAAAGATTCGACGGATTAATAGATTGCTTAACATTTTTGTCATTCCGTATTCTATGATTAAAACAAGTAGAAACTGATTTATTTTTGTTAATAAAAAATCAAACGGCAAACTTCATAATATCTATATATGGAGTTTGCCTTTTTACGGCCGCAAAAACTCTAGAAATCCCCCCGCTAGCGCGAGCGTCACGCTCGTGCCGAACATCGGCCTGTCCGCCTAGGGCAGGCAATAGAAAGAAGGGCATAAAACGGGGCCGAGAACGATACATGGTATGGCACCGGTTTATCTTGATCCTTGTAAAACGCCAAAGGTATGCATCCCGGAATGTTATGAAGATAGAACGATCGGTACGGCAAAACAGTACGGGCACGAGCAAGATGCTCGCGCTAGCGGGGGAACTATAGAAGTAGTTTAGCTAAAAATCAATGAAATATCATTTGGTTTTTACCACAGTTCTTTATTGTACGCAGTTATTTTTCTGCTTTGTATAAATAATCCGCAGCAGCTTTACTCATTTCTCTAAAATCGTGTCCAATATTTGGTATGATTTCTAGTTTCCAATTGAATTCAGAGTTTAATTCCGATGCAATTTTTTTTGATTCATTATAAAAATATGTTCCTCTTTCTAATCGATGAAGACCTTGTTTGTCAACTTCTGGCGAACGCCTTAAATCTCCTCTCGTCTCATTTGCATCATCTTTTTCTCCTAGAAATAAGATAAGGTTTTTACTAAAATCTAAATCCTTTTCCGATTTATAACTGTCTTTAAGTCCCGTTGGAAAACCCTCGACATCTGTTGGGACAGTATACCAACCAGAGAAGCCAAAATCCGATTAGCTTTATTGGTTGATTCAAAAATTGCAAGTCGATGTAAAATTTGTCCACCAGCTGAATGACCAAACAAATCGTAAGTTTCTGTATTCAAATTAAGATTTTCTTTTGCTAAATTAAAAATTCGGTCGAAATCGTTATAAATCCATTCATTAGGATTCTCGCTTATTTTAAAGCTCGCCATAGCTGTTCTATCTTCGCTTATTTCCACATCGGTAAGCATTCCTGCCAAATTATAACTCCAAAATTCAGGATAATATTCTTCTGAATATTCAGGTGAAAGCACTAGAATATTATACTTTTCAGCTTTCTCAATCCAAGCATCACGATACTCATCGCCATTTCGTCCAGCTCCTGGTAATACAATTATAATAGATGATTTTGCTTTTAGGTTTTGTGGTTTGTAATAATGGATGACTATTGTATTTTCTTTTTGGAAGCCACCTTCAATTAAAAATTTTCCACTTCCATTTTGAAT
>QIJL01000298.1 GCA_003232435.1 Flavobacteriales bacterium
CATTTGTTCAAAAGCCCTGGGTGAAAAATTGTGGACGGCAGAAATCGCCGCCTTGAACAAAAAGGCAGAAGTAATTCTTCGCACGAATACTTTAAAAACCTCAAAGGAGAAACTTAGAAAAGCTTTATTGGACGAGGGCATTGTCACCGAACCTATTAAAGGATATCCTTTGGCACTGCGTCTTCCAGAACGTGCCAATGTTTTTGTTACTGAACCCTTCAAAAAAGGGTATTTCGAAGTTCAGGATGCTTCCTCGCAATTGGTCGCGGAACTGCTTGATGTTAAACCCGGACAACGCGTAGTAGATACCTGTGCCGGGGCCGGCGGAAAATCTTTGCATCTCGCCGCCCTTATGGAAAACAAAGGCCAGCTCATCGCACTTGATATCTACGGAAGCAAATTAAAAGAGCTGAAACGCCGTGCCCGTAGAAATGGCGCACATAACATTGAACCTCGCGAAATAGATTCCACCAAAGTTTTCAAAAAACTGTATGGAAGTGCAGACCGCGTGCTCATCGATGCCCCGTGCACCGGACTGGGAGTCATTCGTAGAAACCCAGATACAAAATGGAAATTACAACCCGAATTCCTTGAAAAAATCATGAAGGTTCAGCATGATATTCTTCGAAGTTATAGTAAAATCGTCAAGCCTAGCGGCAAAATGGTCTATGCAACTTGCTCGATTCTTCCGCAAGAAAATAATGATCAGGTGGCATCTTTTTTGGCTTCCGAGGAAGGAGCGGCTTTCACTTTAGTTGAAGAAAAGAAAATCTATGCCAGTAAAAGCGGTTTTGACGGATTTTATATGGCTTTGTTAGAGAGGGAATAACTTTTCGGGTAAAAACACCTCCCTTAGTCCCTCCTTGTTAAGAGGGAAACTTGTACTCAAAACCTTCTCTATTCCTCCTTCAAAGTAGGGTACTCAACCCCCAACTGTTCCAAATACGAATCGTACTTGGTTTCGTCATAGTAGTATTTTTCCAGCTCCGAACGAAATTCACCTTGCTTGTCCGTATTCAAATAAATAGGTGGTAAATCGCTTTTTGAGATCATCGGTTCGTACTTTGTTTCTTTACTTTGTTCATTTTCAAAATAGTCTTTCGCACCTTTTAAAAGCTCCGGTTTCAAGAGAAAGTCTAGAATCGTCATGGCCTCGGCCTTTGCCCCTGCCGTGACACCTTTATGCGCAATTGGCGTTGCCATGGCAATGGCATTGCTCCAATGATGGCCCTGCAAACCAGGAATATTAGATGGGAAACCCATTGTAACCGTAGGAATCTTCCAAGAGATATCTCCGATGTCATCCGAACCTCCACTTACGGGGTCTGTTACCGGCAAGCCCAAAGGAGAAAGCTCAGTGGCCAGACCTTCTGTCTCTTTGGAATCCACTTCCTTCTGAACGGCCTTTGCCAAAGCTTGATCGTCTTCAGACCATTTCGGCAAGCCTACCTTTGCAATATTTGCGTACATGGTTTCCGCAATCACTTTATTGAAATGTCTCGGCCAAGCAGCACCTAAAATTTTCGATTTCATTTCAGTGCCCGTCATGAGGGCAGCTCCTTTGGCCATATCATTAGCTTCCGCATACATCTCCATGATTCCCTCATATTCGATATCTCGAAAATAAAACCAGATAGCAGCCTGCGATGGAACTACATTAGGTTGATCCCCGGCTTTGGTAAAAATAGAATGCGAACGGCGCAGAGGGTGCAAATGTTCCCGTTTGTAATTCCATCCGATGCTCATTAGTTCGGCAGCGTCCAAAGCGCTTCTTCCGCGCCAAGGCGCCCCAGCGGAATGTGCCGCTTCTCCTTCAAAAGAATATTCAACGGAAATCAATCCTGTACCGCGGGTAGGGCCATAAGAAACACTCAGATTACTGTTCACATGAGTGAAAATGCACATATCGATATCATCGAATAGTCCATCTCGAACATACCAAGCCTTTGAACCGAGCAGTTCTTCCGCAATACCGGGCCATACCAAAAGTGTACCTCCAATATTTTCACGTTCCATTATTTTTTTGACCGCGAGAACGGCGGTAATATTCAAGGGAATTCCTGAATTATGCCCTTCTCCATGACCAGGGGCGCCATCCACAATGGGTTTATGATAGGCTACACCGGGAAATTGCGATGCCTTCGGAATGCAATCCACATCACTTCCCAAGGCGATTACGGGACCTTCCCCATTACTCCATTTTGCAAACCAGGCAGTAGGAATTCCGGAAATAGAATTTTCAATTTCAAATCCGTTCTCCTTGAGTATTCCAGTCAAGTATTTTGAGGATTCCACTTCTTGAAATCCCAATTCGGCAAAGCTGAAAATCTTGTCGACCATGACCTGGGATTTTTTTGCATCGGCCTCAACAAAAGCAGCGGCCTCGGTTTTCAATTTCTCGATTTGTTTGTTTGATTTTCTTTTTTGGGAAAAAACCGTGGTAGTGAAGAATAGTACTAATAGGAAAGTTATTTGTCTCATGGTTTTCATTTTTAACGTCGCAAAAGATAGTCATTTCGATCAGAGGAACAAAAAAAGGGCCAGCAGCTAAAACTAATTAACAATCTCAAAAAATACTGTTAACTATTCTTCGAAAATCGTCACGCAAAAAGATGTATTTTTGTGCTTTCTTAAACCACACAATCCAGGCACTAAATGATTCACTTTTTCGGGGATGCAAGTACCAAGGTTTTTGCGGTACAAACCGCCCAAGAACTTTCAAAAGAAGATACAGATAAACTATTCTGGTTGTTCGGCAACCAGCGGCGTCAATTGACGCCTTTTTTGTTGGCCCACGGGCCGCAATGATCAGCCCATGGAGTACCAATGCCACTGAAATTACCCAGAATATGGCTATTTCAGGGATTGTGCGAATTGAAGAATTTGATAGTGTTACTTCAGATTTTGCCGATTTCGATCCGATGCTTTCTCAAAAGTTCAATGGGCTAAATCAGGATATTTTTAAAATCGATGTCGTTCCGGAACCCATAAAGAATGTAGATGATATTGCGTCTTATAATCAGCAAGAAGGATTGGCCTTAAGTGATGAGGAAGTCGAATATCTAAAAAACCTTTCGAAAAAAATAGAACGCCCCTTGACCGATTCGGAAGTCTTCGGATTCAGTCAAGTAAATTCAGAGCATTGTCGTCATAAAATATTCAACGGGACTTTCGTAATCGACGGAAAAGAAATGCCGACTTCGTTGTTCGAATTAATCAAAAAAACATCCAAAGAAAATCCGAATGATATTGTTTCGGCTTATAAAGACAATGTTGCCTTTGTAAAGGGCCCGAAAGTGGTGCAGTTCGCTCCCAAAACTCCAGATAAACCTGATTACTATGAGGAAAAGGAATTTGAATCGGTAATCTCTTTGAAAGCGGAAACACATAACTTCCCGACCACGGTAGAACCTTTCAATGGGGCTGCCACAGGTTCTGGAGGAGAAATACGTGACCGTCTGGCTGGCGGAAAAGGTTCTTTGCCATTGGCGGGCACAGCAGTTTATATGACGGCCTATTCCAGATTGGAACAGGACAGGCCCTGGGAAAAAGCGATGCCAGAACGCGAGTGGTTGTATCAAACTCCTATGGATATCTTGATTAAAGCTTCTAACGGCGCATCCGACTTTGGAAACAAATTCGGCCAGCCACTTATTGCTGGTTCTATATTGACCTTTGAGCATCAAGAAACGGTCACTTCGGCTCCGCTCAGTGACCCCGAATCGACTTCCTTCGACTTCACTCAAAGACCGAGAGCTTCGGTGGCTGAGCGTAGCCGAAGCCCCCGAAGATTAGGCTACGATAAAGTCATAATGCAAGCAGGCGGCATCGGATACGGAAAATCGGAACAAGCTTTAAAAGACACTCCGAATGAAGGCGATAAAATCGTAATTCTTGGTGGGGACAATTACCGCATCGGAATGGGAGGCGCGGCAGTTTCCAGTGCGGATACTGGCGAATTCAGTTCGTCCATCGAATTAAATGCCGTACAACGTTCAAACCCTGAAATGCAAAAACGAGCGGCCAATGCCATTCGTGGTATGGTCGAAAATGATGTGAATCCGATTGTATCGATTCACGATCATGGTGCTGGTGGTCATCTGAACTGTCTTTCCGAATTGGTAGAAGATACCGGAGGGAAAATCGATTTGGACAAATTACCCATCGGCGACCCGACATTGTCGACCAAAGAGATAATAGGTAACGAATCCCAAGAACGTATGGGGCTGATTATCGGGCAAAAAGACATTGATTTACTAAGTCGGATAGCTGAGCGCGAACGTTCCCCAATGTATCAGGTCGGAGATGTCACTAACGATGGCCGCTTTACTTTTGAATCACAGACAACAGGTCAAAAACCGATGGATGTGCATCTAAGTGATATTTTCGGAAGCTCTCCAAAAACGGTATTGACCGATTCCACGGTTTTAAGAACTTATAAAAAGGCGGATTATTCTTTGGAATTTTTCCATGATTATCTTGGGCAAGTTCTGCAATTGGAGGCCGTTGCCTGTAAAGATTGGTTGACGAACAAAGTAGACCGGTGTGTCGGAGGACGTGTAGCGAAACAACAATGTGCCGGGCCATTGCAACTACCCTTGAACAACTGCGGGGTAATGGCTTTGGATTTTAAAGGAAAGGAAGGCATTGCAACTAGCATTGGCCACTCCCCAATTTCTGGGTTGATCGACCCATCCGCAGGAAGTAAGAATAGCATAGCGGAAGCCTTGACCAATATCATCTGGGCACCGTTAAAAGACGGATTGAAATCCGTTTCGCTATCCGCCAATTGGATGTGGCCCTGCAAGAACGAGGGTGAAGATGCCAGACTTTATGAAGCAGTTGAAGCCATTTCCGATTTTTCGATTGCCTTGGGTATTAATGTTCCTACCGGGAAGGATTCCCTTTCCATGAAACAGAAATATAAAGATGGCGATGTTATTGCTCCTGGTACGGTTGTAATTTCCGCAGCAGGACATTGTGATGATATTACCAAAGTAGTCGAGCCCGTACTGCAAAAAGACGGCGGGGAAATCTATTACATCAACCTCTCAAAAGACGATTATAAATTAGGTGGTTCTTCTTTCGGGCAGGTATTAAATGCCATAGGAAATGAAGCTCCGACTATAAGGGACGATGCATATTTTAAGACAACTTTTAATTCAATTCAAGCCTTAATTAAAAAAGGACAAATAAGTGCAGGTCATGATATTGCATCGGGCGGATTAATTACCACTTTATTGGAATTGTGTTTCGCTGATGTTGATTTGGGAGCTGAGCTGGATCTGTCCGATTTGGGAGAAACCGACACGATAAAACTGTTGTTTTCGGAAAATGCAGGTATCGTTTTTCAAGTTCATCCTGATGGCAATCAGGACCTAGAACAATTCTTAGCCATGAAGAATATTGATTTCAAAAAAATAGGAAAAGTAGTTTCCGGCCCAACTTTGACCATCAAAAATGGCGATATGGAGATGGGACTTAATATCGCCTCGCTTCGTGACACTTGGTTCAAAACTTCCTATTTATTGGATGATAAACAAACTGCAAACGGTTTGGCCAAGGAGCGTTTTGAGAATTATAAGGAGCAGGTACTTCGATATACATTTCCGACTTCGGCTCCGCTCAGTCCCCCGAACCGGCCCCTAAGCGTAACCGAAGGCAGGCCCAAAGCAGCCATCCTTCGCGAAAAAGGTAGCAACTCAGAACGAGAAATGGCCAATGCCATGTATTTGGCAGGTTTCGATGTGAAAGACGTGCACATGACCGATTTGATTTCCGGCAGGGAAACGTTAGAAGACATTCAATTCCTGGGTGCAGTAGGCGGCTTTTCGAACTCCGATGTTCTGGGAAGCGCAAAAGGTTGGGCTGGAGCCATCAAATACAACGAAAAAGCAAATACGGTTATAAAAAACTTTTTCGAAAGACCTGACACGCTGTCCGTCGGAATTTGTAATGGTTGTCAATTGTTTATGGAATTGGACCTCATCAATCCAGAACACCATACCCATGGAAAGATGACCTATAACGATTCCCATAAACATGAGAGCAATTTTACTTCCGTCAAGATTGAGAAAAACAATTCGATAATGCTTTCTTCTTTGGAAGGAGCAATATTGGGCGTTTGGATTTCGCATGGGGAAGGCAAATTCAGTCTACCACTTTCCGAAGAGCATTATGATATCGTGGCTAAATATGGCTACGAAGGTTATCCTGCAAATCCGAACGGAAGTGATTTCAATACCGCGATGCTTTGCGATTCCACCGGAAGACATCTAGTGACTATGCCGCATATCGAGCGCTCTGCCTTTCCCTGGAATTGGGCACATTACCCTGCCGACAGGAATGATGAAGTTTCGCCTTGGTTGGAGGCTTTTGTGAATGCGAGGGAGTGGGTGGAGTCAGTGAACAGTGAACAGTAGGCGGTTGCAGTTGGCAGGTTTGTGGTTTAAAATTAGAAAATCCTTCTCCGTGTAACTCTTTTTGCTCCGCGTAACTCTGTGTAATAGTTTTTCAATTTATGATAATCAGTGAAATTCGTGTCCATGAAAATCCGCCCGGCAACCAAAAAAGATATTCCCGAAATCGTTCAAATGATTGCAAACGACAAGCTGGGCCAATTAAGAGAGAGCTTTCAAAATCCCCTTCCCCAGGAATATTACGATGCCTTTAAAAATATCGATTCAGACCCAAACCAAGAACTGATGGTCATGGAAGGTGATTCAGACAAAATCATAGGAACTTTACAGCTTAGCTTTATCCAATATTTGACCTATCAAGGGGGCATACGCGCGCAAATCGAAGCGGTGCGAATTCATGAAGACCATCGTGGTAAAGGAATCGGACAACGACTATTTGAATGGGCGATTCAAAGAGCTAAAGAAAAAGGGGGCCATGTGTTACAATTGACTACTGATAAAAAACGGCCAGAAGCCATAAATTTTTATGAAAAACTGGGTTTCAAAGCATCCCACGAGGGGATGAAGCTACACCTTCTGTAAATTCCAAAAATGCAAATCCCAAATTCCAAATTAGGCGTTTTGGTATTTGGTGCTTGGGTTTTGGAATTTCATTATATTTAAGAACTGCCCAGAGGTTATAGGGTTAATTTATCAAAACCGTTTTAGAATCTGGTATACTTTAACTATTTTGCAGTAACTCATTCGAAACTTACTATGAAAAACGTAACCCGGTTATTCGACTTCCCATATTACCAGCTTGAAAAATTCGATCTTGAAAAGTCCCTCGTCACAAAATACAATGGCGAATGGGTGGCCACATCCACAAAAGAATATTTGGATAGAGCGAATGATGTCAGTCGCGCCTTGCTAAGAATGGGCATCCAGAAAGACGATAAAATCGCTGTGATCTCCTCTACCAACAGAACGGAATGGAATATCATGGATATCGGTATTCTCCAGGTCGGTGCTCAGAGCATTCCTATTTACCCAACGATTTCAGCCGAGGAATATAAGTATGTTTTAAACCATAGTGAAGCGATCTACTGTTTTGTATCGGATGAGGAAGTTCTTGAAAAGGTAAAAAAGATAATGCCCGCAACTCGGTTAAAAGAGGTGTATGGTTTTGACCGGATTTCTGGTTGCAAGCATTATTCCGAATTGTTCGATCTGGGCAAAGATGACAGTAATCAAGATGAACTCCAAAAAAGAAAAGACGATGTTCGCCCGTCAGACCTGGCTACCATTATTTATACATCTGGTACTACGGGCAAGCCAAAAGGCGTAATGCTATCCCATAGCAACATTACCAGCAATGCCATTGACAGTGCGAAAAGACTGCCCATTTCGGGAGCGGGCACCAAAGTATTGAGCTTTTTGCCCATCTGCCATATTTTCGAGCGAATGCTTATTTATCTCTATCAATACTCCGGTTCGACCATATACTTTGCCGAGGGATTGGACAAAATCGGAGAGAATATAAAAGAAGTCAAACCTCATCTCATGTCAGTGGTCCCTAGACTATTAGAAAAGCTTTTTGATAAGATTTTTGCCAAAGGAGAAGAACTAACAGGAATAAAGAAAAAATTGTTCTTTTGGGCAGTCGAATTGGGCGAAAAGTGGGAACCCTATAACCAAAACGGCTGGTGGTATGGGTTCAAATTGGGTATTGCCGACAAATTGATATTCAGCAAATGGCGAGAAGCATTGGGTGGAGAGCT
>QIJL01000018.1 GCA_003232435.1 Flavobacteriales bacterium
ATGCCTACCAGTGCCTTCAGCAATATTGGAAGATATAGATACGGAACAACGTCTCATTTGACTAACTAGTCCGAACCGCTCGTCGTCTGGAAACGCTTTGGTCGTTTTATAAATTTTTACTGAAAGTTTTCTGGCTTTCTGCCAAACTTCCAACTTTTCAAAAGAGAATACTTTCATGATTTTATTTTAGTCCAATATTTTGTACGTCTTCCGACTATTTCATTTGTTCTCGCCCCGATCCCTAAACTCCTCCACTTCTAAACCCCTTTGGCTTTACTCCTCATTTAAAATAACCTCTAACGCTGTTTTTTTGTTGATGACCTCTACCATTGATTGTAGGTAGCCCTGTTGTGCATCGTACAATTGTGTTTGGGCCTGACGTAGTTCAAAACTACTGGCGATACCTTCTGAATATTTTATTTGATTTTTGTTTTCGATACGTGCGGCAAGATCCAGATTGTTCTTTGCCGTATCGTATTGTTCGATGGCCAAGATGTAATCGCTTTTCGAACTTTCCAATTGCAACCTGATTTGTTCTTCTGCTTCTGAAAGTTGCGTTTTGGCTTTTTCCAAAGCAATTTTGGCCCGTGCCGTGCTAGCACTTCTTTTCATAGAACTGAAAATAGGTATGTTGAGATCAAACCCCAGTATCGACGAACCGAACCATCGTTGGTCACTATTCAAAAAATTGAAGTTGTCGGCAAATGCCGAGGTGCCATAATTTACAAATGCGTTAAGTGTAGGAAGGGCTCGACTTTTTGCCAACTTATGTTCAAAATAACGTTGTTCGTTCAGATTGAGTGCCAACTTATAATCGACATTGTCACCAATATTGAAATCGGATTCCAACAATGTTGGATTGATTTGTTTTTGGGCCAAATCATCTAGATTTTCCGATAATTTTGTGGGTGCATCGATGGCAATACCCATAACAAGGTTCAACATTTGTAATGTGATCCCCTCAAGTCGGATGGCATTCTTGAGCTGATTGTCTACCGAAGATAAGGTAATCTGTAATTGCTCAACGCTCTCTTCATCACCCAGCCCATTTTCATAGAGTTTTTGGGTCTCGAAGAGATTCTTCTCTAATGTGGCCTTGTTTTTCTCAAAAATATTCACGCTTTCTTGAGCGAGTAAGACATTGCCATAGGCTTCCGTTACCGCTTTGCGGACTTCTAAATCGGTTTTCTCTTTGTTATTCGCGCTATACCTTAAAAAAGCCTTGGTCGCCTGCACTCCAACGATGTAAGAGCCATCAAAAATTTGTTGTGTTAAAGTTGCGGTAGCGGTTGCCGATTGCGGTTGGCCAAAAACCACGTCTATGAATGTACCGGGCTCACCGCCAAAAATTTCTGCAGGAATTACCGAAACAGGTTGTTTCAACTGGTTTTGATAACTTACCCCTGCACTGATTTGCGGAAGTCCGGTTGCAATTGTTTCCCATTTTTGCTTTTGCGCGTCTTCGATATCGCGATTGGCGTTTATCGCACTATAGTTGTTTTCAAGTGCAAAAGCGATGGCTTCTTCCAAAGTGAAGTTTGATGCTTCAGTGAGCTGTTCTTGAGCAGTACCAATGGCAATCATGAAAGTCGCTAAGAATAGTATAAAATGATTCCTCATTATTCTTGATTTGAATTGATGATTTTATTTAAGACTTTTCTTCCTTTTGGGGTAACGATTCCCCGTAAATGGTATTCCAGAAAATAGTCCATAAGGTAGGGCATGGGAAACTTGGTGTTTGGAAAAAGTTCTTGGTTCTTGATACTGATAACTCCTGAAAAATATATCCTTGACACAAAACCTATGTTTAGATTCTCTCGGTATATACCTAGCTCAATGCCCTTTTTAATATTCTCAATGACACAGTCTTGCATTACGTCAAATTGTTTTTGATGTAATGTTTTATATATTTTAGGGTAATATTTTTGCAATTGATATTGAGGGGAGGTTTTCTCGTTTTTAAGATGCAACATGACAAACTTTTTTATCTCATAGAGCTCTTCTATTGGATTTTTTTGCAAGGCACATATATGGTCTATTCCTTGAGATATGGAACAGCAAACATGCATTGTAGTTTCCTCGACCAACATGGTCTTATTTTCAAAATGGGCATAAATAGTCTTCTTGGAGATACCCATTTCATTGGCGAGATCATCCATGGTAACACTCTTGAAACCGTAGTTCAAGAACATATCCGTCGCCTTTTCTAGAATCTTTATCTTCATAATCGGTCGGCAAATATAAAACAGGAAACTCTAAAAACATTAAAAGTTTCCTAAGTTTTACATATTTTTAACATATGAGTATGATGAATATCATTGTTTTTCTTGTTGTTGGCGTTCTACAAAATCATTAAAGGCATTTTCTCCTTCTTCTTTCCAGAAGTCATCGTAGAATTCCCATTTAGAAAAATCGCTTTTACAATTATCCCATCTACGGTGTTTAAAACGTTTGTGTGGTTTTTTGGAGTGTTTTTTATGGCCCTTTCCCTCAAAATTGCCAAACAATAATTTGGCCATCACAAGAATACCAACGGCTTTCCAGTAGGTTAGAACAGGTAACCCGAATACATCTGGCATGAGCCAGTTCCACAACAACATGAATCCATAACCGAACAGTAGTATAAATATAATTGCGGCGATGATCATAAACAATACCTTGAAAAACCCGCGAAAGAATTTTTCCACTTTGCTTTTGACTTGATGTTCTACATATTCTTCCATAGTTATAATTTTAATTCGTAGTTTCTTTTTTTGTTTCCAATTCTTTAAATAGTAGCGCGATTGCTCTATGACGCTGCGACATAAGAGTGCCTTCCGGAACTCCTGTTTCCAACGATAGTTCTCGGTAGGTAAATCCTTCGAAATCGATTGCGGTGATAATATTTCTATACACGGGTTTTAAATTGATAATGGCCTTTTTGAGCTGCCTTTTCATATTCTCTGAATACCCGTTGTCTGATTCTCCATAGAAGAACTCTGTGAACTCGACCAACCTTGTTTCCATATCATTCTCAATATGTATTTGGTCTTTTTTTGTGCGCATAACGTCTATAATTCTGTTTCGTATGGAATTATAGACAAAGCCGGCAATGTTATGTATCGCTGACGCCGTATGAGGTCTTGAAAACAATTTTAGCGCTACATCTTGTACAATATCCCCGGCATCGCGATCCGAGGCATCATTGATTCTTAAGCGCACATAGGCTTTTAATGAATGATATTCATCATTAAAAAACGTCTTGAGTTTTTTATCATTTTCCGTATCAGAAATCATTCAAAGGTTCCTTTTTGATCGATCTTCAATTATAAAGACGATGCTTTTCAAAGCTATTGCATTTTTTTTGGGATTTTTTCGATTTGACATTCCGAGGCACGAGGAATCTGTTGAACGGAGTAGCAGTACGTGGGATTCCCTGCCCAAGCGAGCACCAAGATTCCTCACTCCGCTGCGCTTTGTTTCGGAATGACAAAGGTGGGGCAAAGGCAACTGTGGTGATATTTATAAAATGGATGTATTTTTGGATAAAATTGCGCGAATGCATTCTATTGAAGAGTACCGCACCGAATTTATCGCCTACCTAGAATCTAGGATAAAGACCAAAGAGCCGCGAAATCTATACGAACCGATGACCTATATTTTGGGCCTAGACGGAAAACGTTTGCGGCCCGTTCTTACGCTGATGTCAGTTGAAATTTTCGGTAAGGACCATAAGGAAGCCCTTGACGCGGCCTTGGCCATTGAGGTGTTCCACAATTTTTCCTTGGTGCACGATGACATTATGGATGATGCTCCCTTGCGACGCGGAAAAGAGACGGTTCACGAAAAATGGAATGTGAATGCTGGAATTCTTTCCGGTGATGCAATGCTCATTAGTGCCTACCAATTGTTCGAGAATTACGAAGGGGAAACTTTTCGCAAGCTGGCCCAATTGTTCAGTAAAACGGCTATCGAAGTTTGTGAGGGACAACAATACGATATCGATTTTGAGACTCGTGATGATGTCACCATTTCTGAATATCTCAAGATGATCGAATATAAGACCGCGGTTTTGGTCGCCGCGGCTCTGAAGATGGGCGGAATTATTGCCAAGGCTTCAGAAAAAGAGCAGAATAATATTTATGAATTCGGGAAAAATCTTGGAATCGCTTTTCAATTACAGGACGATTATTTGGATGCTTTTGGAAATCAAAAATCCTTTGGGAAACGCACGGGAGGTGATATTATTGAAAACAAGAAAACATTCCTTTATCTAAATTCCCGTGAATTGGCTGCTCCTGAGGAGGTAAAAGAATTGGAACATTTGTTCTCGTTACGTCCTAGGGATACAGAGCACAAAATAAACACGGTAAAAGAAATCTATATAAATAGCGGGGCCGCCACACTTGCAAAGCAGGAAATTGAAAATTACACAGAGAAAGCATTCAGTCAGTTAAACAGCTTGAAAGCACCCGAAAGCAAAAAGAATGCACTTAGAGAATTTGGGAAAATTTTAATGAATAGGAAAGTTTAAAAGTCTCTTAAAAAGTACATAGAACTCATCTTAATTACTCCTATTATAGCTGCACGAAGATGAGTTCGAAGAAAAAAGTAAAAAGATGTTGTTTTTCTTTGCACGTTCTTTTGCTACTTCTGATTTTCCTGCGGGAAATAAGCCGACGACCACTAAAAATATGTGCTAAACCCAAACAACCAAGAAGCCCTCAATGCAGGGGGATTACCCAATAAATCTCTTTGCCATTGGTAACGATAATTTAACCGAAACACGGTTTGTGCCGACGGCCTAAAACTGATGGCAGGTGTAATTGCCCATAGATCATCCCCGATATTGGTATTGGTCTCATTAAATGTTCCTATGTTCCAATCCACATAATCCAATCGGGCTGCAAGGTTTAAACTTGCATTTTCCCAATCAAGTAGTTGAAGTCTGACAATAGGTTGAACAATGTCAATAAAAAAACCTTGCTGTTTGTTGCCGTATTGTTGCGTAAAAGTTTCGGGTACATCTACTGAAATGAATGCATATTCGCCTACAATGTAAGTTCCGGTTTTTTTAATTGTTGTATTAAAATCCAAGGCAAATACATCTACTCTTCGCTGTTTGTCAAGCGTTACGCCCCCATCTTCAAATTTATTGTAGACACCTCCCATATAAGACAAGCCCAATTCTCCTATTTTCCTATTTTTGATAGCAATTTTACCTGAAATAAGTGGTTTTCCGCTATTGTTGTTCACAAACCTATCTGGATTTTCTTTTGTGGCGGGCAAAAAAGTTTTGCCTTCTTCATTGTCTATAATGCTATTATCAAATCCGTTGCTTATATACGTCTCATATCCTAAAATCCAATTTCCTTTAAATGCCTTTCCATACAGACCGAAACCAGTATTTGACCAAGTGGCGGGCAATAATTGATTGGCCACATTGGGCCGTTCTACAAATTCCCATATAGGGCCATCGTGATTTTGATTAAACCCTCCAATGGGGTTCATCATTAT
>QIJL01000214.1 GCA_003232435.1 Flavobacteriales bacterium
ATGATGGAGAAGCAGCACAATCGCGGTCAAGATGGTGCGGGCTTTGCCAGTATTAAATTAGATGTGCCCGTCGGATCAAGGTTTATGAGCAGGGTTCGGTCGATAGAACAACAGCCCATTCAGGATATCTTCGCGCAGATCAACCAACGGATTAATACAGAATTGCAAGAACACCCCGAATATAAAGATGATGTCGCGCTGCAGAAAGAAAACATTCCTTATATAGGGGAACTCTTATTGGGCCACGTACGCTACGGTACTTTTGGAAAAAACAGTATGGAGAGCGTACATCCATTTTTACGCCAAAACAATTGGATGCACCGCAACCTGATCATTGCGGGCAATTTCAACATGACCAATGTTCATGAACTTTTTGACAATTTGGTGCAATTGGGGCAGCACCCGAAAGACATGGTCGACACGGTAACCGTCATGGAAAAGATAGGACACTTCTTAGATGACGCGGTGGCCAAGCTCTACAAACAGATAAAAAAAGAAGGGCACACTAAAAGAGAAGCTTCGGCATTGATCGCAGAGCGTATCAAAGTCTCCAAGATTTTAAAAAGGGCCGCCAAAAATTTTGATGGGGGTTACGCCATGGCCGGCCTTTTGGGTCACGGCGATGCCTTTGTACTTCGAGATCCGGCCGGCATTCGGCCGGCATATTATTATCAAGATGACGAAGTTGTGGTCATGGCCTCTGAAAGACCGGCCATACAAACAGTGTTCAATGTAAATTACGATGATGTAAAAGAATTAGACCCTGGCTATGCGCTTATTATCAAAAAAAGTGGTCGTATCTCTCTTGACCAAATTCTTGAACCTACTCAAAGAAAAGCCTGTTCTTTCGAACGGATTTACTTTTCCAGGGGAAGTGATAAAGAAATCTACCAAGAACGGAAAGAACTGGGGAAACTACTTTTTCCGCAGATTTTAAAATCCATAAACAACGACATCAAGCATACGGTGTTCTCTTATATTCCCAATACAGCGGAAACTTCTTTCTACGGAATGGTCAAGGAGGCGCAAAACTATTTAAATAAAAACAAGGAAGAAGAAATTCTTTCGATCGGCCCTTCGATTTCAAGAGAGAAACTCCACGATATTTTGAAGGTTCGGCCTCGTATCGAAAAGGTCGCAATAAAAGATGCCAAATTACGAACCTTCATTACCCAAGATAGCAGCAGGGACGATTTGGTCGCCCATGTCTATGACATTACGTACGGTTCAGTTAAAAAGAACGATAATCTGGTAATTATCGACGATAGCATTGTTCGAGGTACCACCTTGAAAAAAAGTATCATTCGCATACTTGACCGACTATCACCAAAAAAAATCATAGTGGTATCGTCTGCCCCACAAATTCGCTACCCTGATTGTTATGGAATCGACATGGCGAAATTAGAAGATTTTGTTGCGTTCAGGGCTGCATTGGCCTTTCATAAAGAGCGAAACACGATGAATATTGTAGACGACATTTATCAAAAGTGTTTGAAACAAATCGATACGGCCGACAAAGATGTGGTTAACCATGTAAAGGAATTTTATGACCCCTTTACCCCAGAGGAAATATCTGCCAAAATTGGTGAGCTTCTGAGTTCGGAAAATATCAAGGCCGAAGTCGAAATTATATACCAAACAATTGATAATCTTCATATCGCATGCCCAAAGAATTTAGGCGATTGGTATTTCACCGGAAACTACCCAACAGATGGCGGAAACAGAGTCGTAAATAGGGCCTTTATCAACTTTTACGAAGGAAAGAATCAAAGGGCTTACTAAGGCCGTACCAAAAGGTTCTATCGATGAAGCGCACAATTTGTGCGCTTCATCGATAATTTATGTCTTTAGTCGGTTTTATGGTTGTTTACAAAAGCAGCTAAGTTACATTTAAACTTGCCATAGCATAAGTAGGTTAAGTTCATGGTAAGATTTGGGGCAAAAAGGTGGAGTCTTCTCCACCTTTTTATTTGCTTCAAACTTTAAAAAGCTTCCGTTAAACCCATGTTTACTATTATTCTAATAAGCTTCATCTCTTTGAAGAATATAGTCTATTCTTCCTCAAGGAAACCATTCTAAACAATTACTTCGTACTAGAGTTACGAAACTGCACTTTATCCGAATATTGGGGAGTTTAACAAAGATGTTTTCAAGCTTGTACCCCTTAGTATACATTTGGAGAACCATAGCATAAGTAGGTTAAGTTCATGGTAAGATTTGGGGAAAAGGCGGGGCAATGCCCCGCCTTTTTATTTTTGGCAAATCAGACACCACATTCTTTGTTGGCATCAATTCAATTTCCAAAACCTGACATGAGCCAAAACATTAATACTTCCATAATTTATTTTGACCGAAAAATCGTTCTTGCTATCCAAAACATTGACGCCCCTTTACTAATACGTCATCTTCCGTTTGAGAATTTATCTTCCTTTTCTTAGTTTTTTATAGGAAAAAAGCCAAGCAATAACCTTTTAACCATAGATCGGGGTGTTCATCTAAAACCTTTTTTTTTGGAGCCTATTAGCTCTATTTTTGGAGAACCATAGCATAAGTAGGTTAAGTTCATGGTAAGATTTGGGGAAAAGGCGGGGCAATGCCCCGCCTTTTTATTTGCCTTAAGCCCACTATTTAACAAGGTTTAACCCACTTTTTTTAATATTTCCGTACAATTTTGGAAATATAAATAACTTAAAAATTCCTAAAATTCCTTTTTTATTTCCTGCAATACCAGTAATTTAGTATTGCCATAGCATAAGTAGGTTAAGTTTATGGTAAGATTTGGGACGAAAAGGGTAGAGACTTCTCTGCCCTTTTCTATTTTAATGAAACCCCATTTTAGCAATTACTAAAATGGATGGTTGAATTAACCCCGCTTTTTTACAGGGTCTGTTCTAAGAGCCTGTTTTGAAATATGTCGTTAGAATTGTTATACCCTATTTTTGATGCAGAACGAGGCTAAATTTTCAAGCATAGCATCGCTACGGTTTAAAATTTTAACGAAGTTATGCGCAAAAAGAGCGTATAAGAAAATAATCGAGATATTTCAAAACAGGCTCTAAGTTCAACTTTGGCCTAAAAAAACCACCCTGCCCACGGCAGGATGGTCTATCCTCAAAGTAATAATATTTCTTATTTATTCGCGGCGTAAAGCTCGCTTACTTTATCCCAATTGATTACATTGAAAAAGGCACTGACATAATCGGGTCTTCTATTCTGATAGTTCAAGTAGTATGCATGTTCCCAAACATCCAACCCTAAGACCGGGTGCCCGCCACACCCCGTGCTCGGCATCAACGAATTATCTTGGTTGGGTGTGGAACAAACTTCAACTTTTCCGCCGGGGTGAACACATAGCCAAGCCCAGCCTGATCCGAATCTTGTGCCAGCGGCCGAACTGAACTTATCTTTGAATGCATCGAAAGATCCGAAAGCATCATTAATCGCTTCGGCCAATTCACCTGATGGGCTTCCACCACCATCTGGTGACATGATACTCCAAAATAAAGAGTGATTGTAAAATCCGCCTCCGTTGTTGCGAACTGCGGAATTCGACATGTCAAGGTTCTTCAAAATATCTTCGATAGATCGCCCATCAAGATCACTTCCCTCAGTAGCTCCATTCAATTTCGTAGTGTACCCGTTATGGTGTTTTGTATGATGTATCTCCATTGTACGGGCATCGATATGTGGTTCTAATGCATCGTATGCATAAGGCAATTTAGGTAGTTCAAAAGCCATTTTTTAGTGTTTTTAAATTAATATTCATTGTCTTCAAATTTACGTTTTTTAACAATCATTATGAACTAATTATTTGTTAAGAACTCTAAGGGATTGATTAAAAATCTCTAATAGAATCCGTAATTTGCGTGAAAAAGCACTTGCAACCAACTCCTTTCAAAATCTATAATGCTTCTGCAGGATCTGGCAAGACCCACACCTTGGTAAAGGAGTATTTGAAAATAACCCTTAGCAATCCCCAAAGTTTTAAAAACATCCTTGCCATTACCTTTACGAACAAGGCTGTCAACGAGATGAAAGAACGTATTTTGACAAGTCTTTTTGACTTTGGTCTTTCAAAACTTCCCGAAAAAAATCAAAGTCTCTTTCAAGAATTATTGTTAGAACTGAACATTTCAGCTGATGTATTACGAAAGAAAAGTGGTGAGACCTTAAAATTGATTTTGCACAACTACGCTTATTTCGATGTCTCGACGATCGATAAGTTCACCCACCGTGTGATTCGAACATTTGCAAAAGACCTCAAATTGCCCCAAAATTTCGAACCTGTGGTCGAGACCGATTTATTACTTGATGAGGCCGTATCAAGGGTCGTTCAGAAAGCAGGTTCTGATGAGCAACTCACCAAAGTACTAATCGAATTCGCATTAGAGAAAATAGAAGATAATCGAAGCTGGGACATTACCTTCGACCTTAACGAAATAGGCAAGCTTATTTTCCAAGAAAACCATGCCGCCCATCTTGAAAAATTGGCTTCAAAAAAGATGAAAGATTTTTTGGAGTTGAAAAATGTTGTTATCAAAAGAATTGCCTCCTTGGAAAAGGAAATGATCTCGGCATCAACCGAAGCTTTGGCGGAAATCGAAAAAAACGGATTGCAATTCGATGATTTTTCCCGTCAGACTCTGCCAAACCATTTCAAAAATTTTATTGCCAAAAAATTCGAGCCTACAAAGCTTTACAATAACAAGTTACAGGAGGATTTAGAAAATGGCAAAGTTCTAAAAAGCGATATTGAATCTCCTGGCCACGGATTCTTGGAAGGGATTCTGGACTCATATCTTAAATTGAAAAAATCGGTTTATGAATATGCTTTTTTCAAGAATATTTATCGGAATATCGTTCCCTTGACCGTGTTGAGTTCGATTCAACATGAAGTAAACGAGATAGGTAAAGAACGTGATCAAATTCCAATTTTCAAATTCAATCAAATTATTTCTAAGGAAATAAAAAATCAACCGGCACCATTTATCTATGAGCGATTGGGTGAAAAATACCGGCACTATTTCATAGATGAATTTCAAGATACTTCAGCCTCACAATGGAACAACCTCGTGCCGTTGATCGATAATGCCCTCGCAAGTGAAGGTGGGTCTTTATTCTTGGTCGGTGATGCCAAGCAGGCAATATATCGCTGGCGCGGTGGTAAAGCCGAACAATTATTGAACCTGGCAAGCGAGGAGGAAAATCCGTTCGTGGTCAGACCTAAGACCGACAGCCTTCCCGTCAATTATAGAAGTTTTGACGAAGTAATCAAATTCAACAATGATTTCTTTAGTTGGTCAAGTTCTCATCTTGGCAATGAGGTTTATCAGGCATTGTTTCGCGAAGGCAACCAACAAAAAGCCAATGCCAAAAAAGGCGGGCTGGTCAAACTCCACTTTATTGAAAAAGAAGTCGAAAAAGACACCGACGAACTTTATTGCGAACAGGTAATGTCAATCATTAATGAGGTAAGGCT
>QIJL01000247.1 GCA_003232435.1 Flavobacteriales bacterium
TACTGTATCGATTGATATAGGGTTTGGTATGTAAAAGTTCAAATTCCTTGCTTGCCGCCAGCTTATTTAAAATATTCATTGCTTGCATAAAAAACTCGAAAGGTGGCAATTCGTGCAGTTCTTTCATCGAGACACCTATCTCTTTTTTGGTAGATCCCGAAAAAGCGATCCCATATTTTGAAAGTTCGATTAGGTGGTCGAGACTTTGTAGTTCTGGAAATTGTGAAATAAAGTTTTCCTTATAGGAAGGTTTGATGTGCAATACTTCCTTACGATAAGCAGAGGTCACACCATGGTCAAAATTCAAATGAGGAATATTCGAACCGATCAATACAAGATCGTTATCCTCAAATTGCGAAATATGATCTCCGACATGTCTTGTGGCGCTGGCGCCTTCTATATAGACCAGTTCGAACTCGGGATGAAAATGCCAATAGAAAAGATGGTTCAGTTTGGGGTCGTGTAAAAGTCGAAACGGACTTTTAGACTCCGGGCCGATAGTTTCTAATTGTATTTTCATTTTTTAAAAGTGGACGAAATTACCCTTAAATATAGAATTAATACATATAAATATCAATATTGTTCAAATAATGGTCAATATCAAGGTGGAAATCCCGTAATTATGGGAGTAGTTTTACCCTATCAATTTAAAGGACAATATTATGCAACAAGAAAACCCAAAAATCGAAATGGCCAACAAGGCCCATGAGGAAATCCCAGGAAATCCATCGACAGCCACAAGCAGTAAGATAAAATTGAACGACCGTTCGAACGGAAAACCGTTACGAGTGCTAAGCGAAGAAGATTGGGATTTTTGGATGCATAACGGTTATATCGTTATAAAGAATGCGGTATCGAAAGAGCAGGCTCAGGTTACCGCTGATTTTATTTGGGAGTTTGACGAGAAAGATCCTACTGACCCTGAAACATGGTATGCCCCGCCAAGAGCTGAAATGAAGATGAAAGAACTGACGGGCACGGGCATGGTCGAAGTATATAATAATCAGCACTTGTGGAACAATCGACAAGCCAAAAAAGTGTATGAGACATTCGTTGATGTTTGGGGTACTGAAGAGCTTTGGGTAACCATCGATAGGGCCAACTTGAATTTTCCATTACCACCGGGAGTCGATAAAAAAGGGTTTATTCACTGGGATTACGACCCCGAGACCAGGCCTCAAAATGTTCAAGGTGTGCTGGCACTTGCTGATCAGACCGATGAAAATATGGGCGGATTTCAATGTATTCCTTGGCTTTATCGCAACTATGATACTTGGAAACTAACCCAGCCCGAAGATCGCGATCGTTTTCAACCGGACATTTCCGAGCTGGAAGATAAAATAGTCAAGGTAAAAATGGAAGCCGGCGACCTGTTGATCTTCAATAGTACCGAACCTCACGGAATTCGCCCTAATAAATCGAAGGATAAAGTGCGGATCGCCCAATATATTTCTATGATGCCCGCTGAGGAAGACAATGAGGAATTAAGAAACTGGCGCATCAATTCTTGGAAGAATCGAATTGCTCCCGAAGGTTATGCCTTCCCTGGAGACCCGAGAAATTGGGAACAGACCAAATATGAAACTGCCAAACTATCCCCATTGGGGGAGAAGTTATTGGGGATGCGAAATTGGTAGAAAGGTTAGAGATGAAAGGCTCCTCCCCTCAGACGAGGGGAGGTGGCCCCGACTTTTTTGTCGGGGTCGGAGGGGTTGAAAGCGCAAGCCTTAGCTCAGAATACCATGGTTCGGACAGAATATCAAGATTTGGGCTCCACCCTGCCTATTGGCAATTGAGCCGCTAGGTAAGACTACGCCGAAATCTGTTGAATTTGTGCTTCGAAGTAACAGATTGCCACGTCGCTTTAAAACTTGCGTTTACTTCGAAATTCGTTTAGCTCCTCGCAATGACATATACATTAAAGTTTTATCCCTATTGTCAATAGGCCGTTTAGCCCTATTTTTGCCGGCTTAAAATCTTTACGGTTTGAAAAAGTATCTCAATTTATTCGATTTTAAGCAAAAGGTAGATTACAAGACCGAAATTCTTTCAGGTCTGACGGTGGCTTTGGCATTAGTGCCCGAGGCTATTGCATTTGCCCTGATGACCGGATTGTACGCTGCGTTCATTTTATGTTTGGTTACCTCGATTTTAGGCGGGCGGCCCGGAATGATTTCAGGAGCGACTGGAGCCGTAGCCGTTATTTTCGTGGGATTGATTCTGGAATTGAAACGAAATTTCCCCGGTATCGAACCCGAGACTATTCTGAATTATGTTTTCGCAACCGTTGTAATAGCGGGAACTTTACAGATTTTAGCGGGAGTTTTACGATTGGGAAAATTCATTCGATTGGTACCGCACCCTGTAATGTTCGGATTCGTGAACGGGCTCGCCATCATCATCTTTATGGCACAATTCCCTAATTTCTACCAAAAAGGAACGGGTAGCTTGTTGAGCGGGACCCCCATGTTCGTTATGCTGGGGCTAACGCTTTTAACGATGTTGATTATTTGGGGATTTCCGAAGTTGACAAAAGCGATTCCGTCTTCCTTGTTGGCAATCGTTGTTGTTTCGGCCATTGTTATCGGGTTTGGTGTAGATACACTTACGGTCGCAGATACCATGGGCGAAGGCGAAAGTATAAAGGGCGGGTTTCCTCCTTTATCTATTCCGCAGATACCATTTACTTTAGAAACTTTTAAAATTATATTCCCCTATGCCGCAATCGTTGCCGGCGTTGGATTGATCGAGAGTCTTTTGACACTCAACATCATTGATGAAATCACGGAGACACGTGGTAGTGGCAACAAAGAATGTGTCGCTCAGGGAACGGCAAATATTCTATCGGGATTTTTATCAGGTATGGGCGGTTGTGCAATGATCGGGCAAAGTTTGATCAATACCTCATCAGGTGCACGGGCACGACTTTCAGGAATTACAGCGGCAGTAATGCTGCTGGTTTTTATTATGTTCGGATCAAGTCTGATCGAACAATTGCCCATGGCCGCTTTGGTCGGTCTGATGTTCATGGTCGCTATCGGAACCTTTGAATGGGCCAGTTTTAAAACGTTCGGGAAAATGCCGAAATCAGATGTAGTCGTGATGGTTCTCGTTACTTTGATTACCGCGGTTACACATAACTTGGCGGTAGCCGTGCTATTGGGAGTCATTATCTCTGCTTTGGCCTATTCATGGGAAAACGCAAAACGCATTCGTGCTAGAAAGTATATCGATGACAAGGGTGTCAAACATTATGAGATATACGGTCCGCTTTTCTTTGGATCGACGACATTGTTCGCTGAAAAATTCGATGTGCAGAACGACCCCGATGAGGTCATCATCGATTTCAAGGAAAGTCGTGTAGCCGATATGTCGGGTATCGAGGCCTTGAACAAACTAACCGATCGTTACAAGAAGGCCGGTAAGAAAGTGCATTTACGACATTTGAGCAAAGACTGCATTCAACTTTTAGAAAATGCAGATGATATTATTGATGTAAACGTTTTGGAGGACCCTACCTATAAAGTTGTGGTCGATGGCATTAAAAAGAGAAATACTTCTGAATCGAAAGACCCTTGGAATATTTGGGGATTTTAAAAGGTCCTTGACTTATTTCTTTTGATTACTTGGAGAGTTATCTGCCCAACCAAACCAATACCGTGATGAAATTTGTCTTTCAAGCCGTTGGATTTTTTTCTCCAAAACATCATGTTCTTTAAAAGTTGATTGCACCTTCTTCATGGTAGATTGATTTAACACGGTCTATTTGTTATAAAGACGAGCAACTTTCAAAAAGACGGACATTTTTTTATTAAAATTTTCAGATTGATTTTTCTTTTTTCTGGAAAAGCCCAAATTCAGGGCTTTTCTGTGCGATTACTAAAAAGAGAATTATCTATAAAAATGAACTCGTCTTGAGTTTTTGTTTGGAACCGAGGTTTTCGGCTTTTGTGCCGTAATGAAGGCTTTTTTGAGTAGCATCCGCCATAGACGGACAGTACTCAAAAAAGATAAAATCAGGGTGCAAAATGTGAAAATAGCAGGTAAAAGAAAAACTCAAGACGAGTTCAATTCTTCAATTATATTTCTGCATTACAGGAATAATATATTTATTCAGAAGTTCATCCGTATAACCATGGGCTTTACGGTTGTTGTAATTCGTTGCCGTCAAAACTACGGTTAGATTCAATTCAGGAAAGGCAAGAACTTTGTTTCCGCCATTTCCGGCCATAGCATAACATTGCACTCCTTTATCTGGGCCGTAGCTTCTTAACCAAAAAAGATAACCATAATCCATGCCTTCCCAAGCATTTACCTTTGGCGTAGTAGCCTTCTTTAACCAATCTGAAGAAAGTATTTGTTTTTCGTTCCATTGCCCATTTTGAAGGCACATCTGAATGATTTTTAAAAAATCCCTGCTTCGATATTCACTTCCCCCTGCCGTGTTTAGGGTTCCAGCGGGAGTGTGATGTAGTTTGTAATCTTCAATCCCTAAAGGGGCGAGAAGGTTTTTTTTCAGAAATTCATCTACAATGCTGTTTGTTGCCAACCGAACTATTTCAGCTACTGTTGCAGCCCCGGCGGTACAATAGCTCATAGATCGTCCATAGGGTAGCTCCTTTGGTTTTGGGTTAAAAGTGTAAGCCTTGATCGGTAGATCGGCAAAGAACTTAGGCCAATTCTCAATGAGGTACATTCGTTCCTCGTTACCTCTTGAAAAACTGTTGTTGTCATCGCATTCCATTATGGAACTCATTGTCAATAAATCTTCAATGGTAATTTCCTCTTTTCTTTTATCGTCGTTCTGAATCGGTTGTGTAAACCTTAGATAGTCAAAGATTTTGTCTTTTTCCGATTTGATAAATCCTTTATCAATGGCCATACCTGTCAATAATGTAGCCATTGTCTTTGTGGCGGAACGGGTATTGTGTTTTGAATTTTCATCATTGCCTTGATAATACTTTTCGTAAAGTAGTTTTCCGTCTTTGGCAATCAAAATACTCGTGATTTTCTCGTAGGTTCCTTTTTGTACTTCGGAGTCCATCTCTGTTAACAATTCTTCTGAAATCAAATTTTTGTCCGAAAAGTCTATTTGTCCAAATGCACTGGAACAAATGAAAAGGATGAAAATTACAATTGCGCTATTTTTATACATGTCTATTTATTTTTTGATTGAGTTCAAATCTAGTCAATGCAGAATTTCGAAAATAGAATGAAATTAACCTATCAAAGTTTAGATCGATAGGCACTAGGGGTCATTCCCAAATAAGATTTGAAAGTTCGCGTAAAATGGCTTTGATCGGAAAAGCCACACAAATAAGTAATTTCGGTTAATGAATATTGTGGAGCCAAAAGATAAACCATGGCTTTTTTTACTTTTTGTTGACGGATATAATTACCTAGGGTAGTGGAGAAGTATTTGGGAATCGCCCTCGAAAGATAAACGGGATGCACTCCCAATTCGTCTGAAAGAAACTGAAGACTTGTGATTTCGGTGTTTTCAGAATGTAATATTTCTTTCAACGGTTCTATCCATGGCGGTTGTTTTTTGAATAATTCGCCTTCTTTTGATTGAGAAGTTTCGCAAAGCTGAAGTAATAAAAGGTCAATGGACAGCTCGGAATACTTATCTTGGCATTTGAACTCAAAATAAATCTTGCCCAAAAGGTGATGCATCCCTGGATTTTCTATCACTTGGCTACCTTCCCAAAGGTCAACATCCAACTTTTTTTGTTCGTACCATTTTCTTTCGAATTCAACGTGAAAGCCTCGGGCAAAATCCGATTCTTTGGTGTTGTAATGAACTTCATTCCAATTGTGTAGCAAAAGACTTCCTGAAGAACAGGTCGTTTTTCTCTTCTTGTTGATGTCATAAATATTGCCGTCTATTACATACATGAAATAGGGATTTTCATGATAGTGCCAGTCAGTTTTTGGCATGTCATAGTTGTATTCGGATAGAATGATACCCTTGTTCTCGAGTTCCAATCTTTTTTCACCGTAGTATTTGCCCTTGGTCAGAATTTTCATTTACCTGATTTGGCCTTCAAAACCAACTTGTTTGAATTGCGCTAATTTATAAATAAGACGTCCTTTTATATTTTTGTTACAATTATGCGCTCTCTTATCAACTTTTCTAGTCGAAATGTTTTGTAAAAATGGGGCATAAAAAATTGCGTTCATTCAATCGAATAAACGCAATCTAAGATTTTTACTTGAGCCTTCTTATATTTTTCTGAGGTACTCGGCCACAGCCCGCACATCTTCCTCACTAAGATTTTGGTTGAGCATAATTGCGTTGTTATATTCTTTCAAAAGCGCCTTGGCGATCGGATCTTCCTTTAACATTCCGTCAGGGTTGAGGATCATGTTCATGACCCATTCGGGGCTTCTTCTTTCATAAATACCGGCCATTTCGGGGCCTATCATACGTTTGTCGAGTGCATGACAAGCGATACAGATCGTATTGAACGTTTGCTCGCCCTTCGCCGCCAGCCCCTCGTTTATGGCATCATCGAATTCCAACGATTTGATCGGGCCGATACCTTTATTGTCCATATCTACGGGCACGCCTTCGTGAGTTTCCGTAGTTTCGGCTTTCTTTTCGGTTTTGGTTCGGTTCATTTCAAACCCTTCTTTCTTTTCTTCCTTTTTTTCTTTTCCACCACAGCTGATCATCAATCCGCCGAGGGCCAATACAAAGAGTACTTTTTTCATTTTATGCTGAATTTATTTCAGTATCTGCTTAATTTTCATGCTGAACCCGTTTCAGCATCTGTTTGAGATTACGGCCACTAATATAAGGAATAGCGAAATCTAATCCACTTCCTTAAAGAAATTTATAGCCCTTTTTTCGGAATAAGTTTTATCGTTTTTACCATGGAAACCCACATGACCACCATATTTCGGAGTCTCTAAGTACAAATTCGAGTTTTCTTCGGCTTCTTTAAACGGATAGCATTCCGGCCCGAAAAACGAATCGTTCCGGGCATTGATAATAAGGGAAGGAACTTTGATGTTCGGAAGAAATTGCAGACAACTGCACTTTTCGTAATAGTCCAACGCATTTTTAAATCCGTGGGCGCGGCTTGTATAGATATCATCAAAATCTTTTAAAGTCTGGATATTCTTGATATCGGATTTGGAGATTTTATCGGGAAACAAGGGCAACTTCAGTTTTAGTTTATCCAATAAATGTTTTTTAAACCTTTTGGAATACGGATAGTTCTTTAGTTTCAATAATTCTTTCAAAGAGCTATGCAGGTCGCAGGGTACCGAAATTCCGACAGCGGCTTTTATTTCTTTGGGAACGGCCCTGCCTTCGCCCAAATATTTCATAGCCATATTGCCGCCAAGGCTTATCCCCTTGAAATAAATTTCATCGTGTTCTTTGTTCGTGAGGATATATTGTACGACGGCATCCAAATCTTCTGTCGCACCTGAATGATAAGATCTAAACAA
>QIJL01000027.1 GCA_003232435.1 Flavobacteriales bacterium
TCTGGAGAAACTTATGTTTTATACGGATAGGCATGGGGATGAAGAATATGAACTAATCTCGGTGTTAACAATAAGATGCAAGAATTGAATTAGGAGATATAAATGACTTTGATAAAATGTAAAGAATGTGGAAAAGAGATTAGTGATAAGGCGGAGACATGCCCTAATTGTGGTTCACCTGTTAAAAAAGCCTGACGACTCGCTGAAGCTGCGTAATAAAATATCCTTCTTTGAGAAAGATTGGATTAAGCGTAAAGCGATTGCTAAATATTACAAGGAAAAAGAAGGGATTAATGTAAGCCCTGGCCAAATAGCGTCTGTTTTAAGGGATAAGCAATGCTAAACCATCATAGGAAATTGCCTGTCGGAAAAGCTACCCTCAGAATTAAACGTGCTAAACTTAAAACTGAAAGGGAGATAATGCTGCTATGAAACATATATTTTCTCTACTTCTTATACTATTTTCCATAACCATGACAGATTATGTTCTTGCTGAGGAAGACTATATCAAGGTTGAGCCGCTATCTGTTAGTAAAGCCGATTATCCGGGGAAAGAGATATTAACTGCAGGAACTTTCATGCGTATGGTGGAAGATGGATATTGGAAAGGTAGATTTTATATCGCTGAAACCAAGACTGCTTTCTACTATGACGGTGGCAATGCCTACTTCCAACTCAAAAAGCTGGAAAAAGGTGATCAGGTGCAAATCATCGGCAAGGTTCTTAAATATACCGACAGTGACTCCTATTATATCAAGGTTATTAAGATTGTCCCGGCTCAACCTTCTATCACTCTATACATTCGATACAGCGCCAAGTTCCGTGAAATGAAAGGTCGCAAGGCAACTGCAGATGAGTATTACCAGTTAGCCAACGAGATTGGGAAAAAGAACCGGTCTGTTTGGGGTGGTATAATCTCTGAGCGCTTGGACAGTCTAAAAACTCTTATCTACAAAACCGTCCTAAAAAGTGACCCAGGTCATGAAGGTGCTCGCAAGGCTCTCGGATACAAAAGGTATAAGGATAAATGGATGACATCTAAGGAAATAAGGGAAGCAAAAGAGGCTAAATATGCAACCTCAATGAGAGCGAAAGGATTGATTGAATTTGAAGGTGAATGGATAACACCTGATGAGAAAATGGCCATACAGAAAGAGCGGGACAGGCAGAGAGAGGAGCGGGAAAGGTATGAAGCAGAACAGCGAGCCAAAGGATTAGTCAAATACAAGAGCAAATGGATGACGCCGGAACAGAAGGAAAAGAAGGAACAGGAGGTTGGCCCTGATAGAAAGAGCACGATAATATATTATTTAAGCAATCATGAATATGTTTACAAAACTATAGGCATGGATTATAGGGGATTATCGAATATATATGCAGAAAGTGAGTATGAAAATTCATTTAATGAGTATGATTCCCCTAAGTTTATTGGTTGGGATGTGGTTACAGACCCCAACAACCCTAAGGCTGTTTTAGCAACAGCAAAATTTAAAACTACTGGTGCCGCTGAGATGCCAAATGCAAGCTATAGCATGAAGAAAAAAATGAAAGAGGCTGTGCCTTTATTATCTATTACTTGGAGAATAAATGATTCTATGGGTCTTAAAATTACTCCCTATAATTTTTATGCCAAAGAGGCAATATCGGAATATAAAGACCTGATAAATCGTATGTGGAAATCGGTTGAATGAAATGAAATGAATAAATTTTCTTCTAAGCTTAGAGTCAGATTTGTTCAGCCTAAAGGAGTAGTTTGGAGTAATGGGGGAGGTTCTATTTTGTGACCTTAGATGAGCCTAACCAGGCGCTACAGCGAACGGCTATCGCCGTCGCTGAGCTTGGGCGTTATGTGTAAAAATACCGATTGGTGGCAGTAATGGGAAAATCCAACAACGATGAAGAGAATGAGTGGATTGAGAATTACAAACGGCAGCTCCTGCATGAAAATGAAATGAATCTATCTAAATACGAAGCAACAATTGAAAAATTCACTAGGCATTGCTTCTCAGTCGGAATTACTCTAGATCACACTAATTTTTCATTCGTGCCAACAATCGGAGTCGTTTGCGAATATCCAGATATTCTAACTATGTTGATTCCTGATTTAGTAGTGGACAAAGAGGGTTTGCTCAAATGGGATGGCTTGTCGTCACTTCTAGATATAAAGCCAATAAACCCAGGTTATCTTTATGCAAAGAATTTTATGGCAATGGCTAGCCATGTATTTCGCAGAGGGTTACATGGTGTAAATAATTGGGCGCCACGCTTTATTGAAATATTCTGGCAATTAAGCGACTCAGATATCGACGCCTATATAGGTCTCGACCACGACCGGGTTAGAGTTAATGTAGATAGTTCTTGCTACATGGAGGCTGATACTTGGTATGGAGCCCCATTTAATGATGATATTGTAAAAGTAAAAGATGGAGTTACACATCTTAGACCTCCCGCTGATTTAGATGCACATTATTTGGATTTTCTGTTTAATGGTGCCTATGCGTTGGATATATGCTGGAACACGAAAGATAATATCAAATCTTTTCAAGCGCTAGAATTCAAAGGAAACGACGTAACCGTTGTTCTCGAAAATCAGCGGTTTCATCCAGTAAGATACATTCACGCAGAATACGATTTAGAGAAAGGAGAATTTAGGCACTTCGATGGAGCAATACAGTATCATACTGATGAAGAGTACTGTGTGAGAAAAGACTCGAATTTCAGGCATAATATCAAGGATGATTCTAAGGTGAAGCCTCGATCAGTCAAAGCATTCAAACTCAATGGAAGTATTTCCACAGATATGTGGACTGAGTTTTCCTCTCATTTTTTTGCTAGCAATCCATTGATTCATGAATACTTTTCGGGTACTTATCCAGTGCACCTGATAGATACTCTGGACAAGATAAGAGCGAAAAACATATAACAATGCAAACGGGGTCAAATCTTGACATTTGACAACAAAATAAAGGGGACGGTTCTATTTTTTGACAAAAAAACACATAACGAGGCGCTACAGCGAACGCCAAAAGACGGCGTCGCTGAGCTTGAGCGTTATGGTATAAAAAGGATAAATAATGAATAGCTTTACATACATACTAACGAAACAAATATCTTGGGCTGATGAAAAAGGAATAAAACTCGTTGGAAGTAAAATCACAGAAGGAAGGCTTGCATATACCAAAACATTAAATGAAAATTTATTTGAAGCATTATTACCCCAAACAAAGGCGGAGATTGAAAATGGAGATGGAGGGGAGTTAAAAAAAAGTTCTTCACTTTCTGCAAAAATGTGTGCGGTTCATTCATCATCAGCAATCGGTGTTAATATTTTACAATATTGGAATAATAAAAATAAAGCAGTGTCAGATGTTGCATATGCTCTTGGATTATGTCGGAAAAGCAATCAATCGGCACAAAAAATTCATTTTGAACAGAAATTACAGATAAGTGATAAATTTCGTTTTAGTCCAAATATTGATGCACTTATTAAGAATAATGGACATGACAATATTGATGTGTTTGGAATAGAGTGTAAGTTCTCGGAAGCATATTCGTCCAGAAAACATCCTGGGTTAAAAGAAAAATATTTTACTGAAATTTCAGAACAGTGGAAAAATATTCCGAATTTATTTCAATTGGCCAAGTCAATAAGCCCAATTGATAACACGTTTATTCATTTACACCCTGCTCAGCTAATCAAACACATTTTAGGACTTAAAAGAGCATACAACAAAAGTGGATTTAGGTTATTGTATCTTTGGTATGATGTGCTTGGAGATAAAGGCTATCAACATCGGAAAGAAATTAAACAATTTTCGGATGTTGTAAAAAAAGATAATATTAAATTTCACTCTATAAGCTATCAAGAATTGATAATTAAAATGAAAAAGGAGTTATTTGCAGGGAATGAAAAGTATATAAATTACATCACTGATAGATATTTATAAACCACATAATAACAAGTTAGAAGGAGAAATTAAAAATGAATAATATACAAATATCTGATTGGTCAATGCTGCTAATAACGGGCATTTATGTATTCATTACGTATCGTATACTCAGAGCAGCAAATTTAAATACGAAAGAGACCTTACGCCCCCGAGTATATGGAGATTTTAATTTCGATTTTCAAAATCAAACAATGTACGTTCAAATAAAAAATTTTGGGAAGAAAGCAGCCTATAATATCCAAACCAAGTTTGACCCGGATTTTATTTATGGGAACGATGAATCTTTAAATGCCGCACCTTACATTAAATCACTACCTTTCCTTGCACCGGGGAATGAACGAAAGAGCATATTGGGAAAAGCACCAGAATTATTTAAAAAACAAAAAAATGACAATATAAAAATTTCAATCGAATATACAGGCAAAGATCCAAAAGAAAAGTTTTCAGAGAATTACAATTTTTCATTGGACTCATTTAGGATTAGATTTAAAACAAATTAATTTTTAACTAGGCGCTACAGCGAACGGCTATCGCCGTCGCTGAGCTTGAGCGTTAGAAGGAGGATGTATTGACACAATACAGATCAGAGACAGTTTCCTCCGTTTCTGACTTCATTGTTTTTGTACAAAAGAACTGCGAAGAAGATAATATCCTTTTTCGAGGTCAACCCAGCGACGAGAAACTCCTTCCCAAAATAGCTCGTTTACGCTTGCGTGAGCACTTTCGTCAAACGGAAAAACACATGTTTCAGGAATTCAAGCGAAAAGCTATACCACATCTCGCTTTCCAGCCAGAAACGGATTGGGATTGGCTTGCGCTCGCGCAACATCATGGCATGGCAACTCGTCTCTTGGATTGGACACTGAACCCTCTTGCAGCGTTGTGGTTCACTGTATGCAGTCCCCCTACAAGGACCAAAGGGGGTAAACAACGCTGTGGCGTTGTTTGGGTATTCTTTCCAGAGAAATCGGACTTTATTGTCCCCGCCGCAGACAATCCTCCGTTTCGGGTTATTGGGACTAGGGTTTTCCAGCCGAGACATGTCGCCCAACGTATTAATGCTCAAGCGGGATGGTTTACGACACATTCTTTTGTTGTGCAAAAGAAACATTTTGTTCCCCTTGAACAAAACAAGCGCTACTCGGCAAAGCTAATCAAGTTGCGTATTCCTCCGAGAGAATTCGAGGAAATGCGTTATCAACTAGACAGACTCAATGTAAATGCAGCCTCTCTCTTTCCTGATCTTGATGGATTGTGTCGTCATATTACTTGGGAGGACTCTTTTCTCGAAGATGAAAAGTCTAACCAGGCGCTACAGCGAACGCCGACAAGCGGCGTCGCTGAGCTTTAGCGTTAGCCAGATAAAATGCAAACCATAATAATCAAATATGATGAGACTTGAACCCTATATACCTAGTGCCCAAGAACAACACGAGGATGATCTGTGGGTTAGATCCGAATGCTATCGTTTTTACGTAGAACAACGGCGTATGAACTGCACCTACATG
>QIJL01000579.1 GCA_003232435.1 Flavobacteriales bacterium
TTTCGCGATGGTTTTATATCTCCGACTATTCAGGAATTTTTCGCTGGGGGCGTTGCCAATGACGAAAACTTCGGTACGGCATCGGAAACCGCCAGAAGAGGGTACGTCGGACGGATAGATTATGGGTATAAGAATAAATATCTATTTCAGGCAAATCTCAGGTTGGATCAATCGTTTATTTTTCCGGAAGGTAGCCGAGATGGATACTTTCCCGCATTCTCAGCAGGATGGAGAGTATCTGAAGAACCCTTTCTAGCAGACAACGAGGTATTGACCGATCTGAAAATTAGAGGTTCTTGGGGTATAACCGGGAATGACCGTGTAAACCCGTTCCAATTTCTTTCGGGCTTTGAGTTCGGAGGGGGCTACGTGTTGGATGGCAACTTTCAACAAGGCATCGGGCCTACCGTTATAGGCAATTCGTTGATTACATGGGAGACCGCTACGACCACCGATATAGGCATTGAAGCAGGTTTTCTTGATGGAAAGTTCAGTTTGGAAGCAGATTACTATACAAAACGAACAGAAAATATCCTCGCCCCGAGAAGTGCTTCGGTACCCCTCACCTTTGGTGCGGAACTACCTGATGAAAACCTCGGTATCGTCGATAGTTGGGGTTGGGAATTTACGGTAAGACATAAAAATACCATCGGAGACTTTTTCTACAATATGGATGCCAACCTGACAATTGCCAGAAATGAAATTGTTTTTATCGATGAAGGAGCCGATGCCAACCCCGCTACTAGTAGGGAAGGAAACGAAATCGGAGCCGTATTCGGATACCTATCGGATGGTCTATTTCAAAATCAACAGGAAATAGACAATGCGCCTACACAATTCGGGGAATTGTTACCAGGCGATATTCGCTATAAAGATATCAACGGGCGTAATGATGCCGGTGATCTTACCGGGCAACCTGATGGAGTAGTCAACCAAGACGACAGAACCCTTGTCGGCTCAAGCGATACACCCGCAATAATCTATGGTTTCAATCTCAATACCGGTTATAAAGGTCTAAACTTATCGCTTAGCTTTCAGGGCGCCTCAGACTATTCGTTGAGGATTGAGCCTGTAGGATTTTTATTGGACGTAGGAAATAATTTTAAGGTGCTGAACGATTCATGGACTGTTGACAATCCAAATGCAAGATATCCTAGAATTCTTTCCGATGGTAATGCCAACAATAATCAACGTAGTGATTTTTGGCAAGAAGAATTAAACTTTGTACGTTTAAGAAGGGCACAACTGAGTTACGATTTCGAGCACGTATTCGATATACTTGAAAGCATAGGGGTAAAAGACTTGAGCGTATTTGCTGCGGCCACCAATTTATTCACTTGGTCGAACATATCATTGGGGGATCCTGAAGGGCTAGATGGTAACGCGCTTTTTTATCCCATTTCAAGAACGATTTCGTTCGGTTTACAGGTAGGGTTTTAATAATTATAAAAGATATACATAATGAAAAAGATAGTAATAGGTTTGATTTTTGGCGCAGCGATGATGTCTTCCTGCGATGATGACTTCCTGAATAGGGAACCCATCGATCAATTGGCGTCATCGGCTATTTTTGCTGATCAAGCACTTGCAGGGGCGTACTTGAACAATATTATCGGTAGGTTACCGGCCGGACAGTACAATAGTCCTGGAGGAGGCTACGGAAACAATTATTTGTTGGCTTCTATTTCAGACGAGGCACGATCCAAAAGTGGTTGGATCCAATCGAATAGAACTGTAAGGGTAGGTCAAATAAACCCTACAAATCTTGGGGGACTAGATATTTGGGGCGAAGCCTATGCGGCGATTCGGCAAGCCAATGAGTTTCTTCTTGGGGTACAAGGCACCGATTTTAATGCCGAATTTATCGCTACGGGTAGTGCCCAAGTTCGTTTTGTCAGGGCTTGGTTCTATTTTGACCTGGTGCGTAGGTATGGCGATGTGCCCTTATTGAAAGAACCGCAATCCCTTGATGACGAGATCTTTCCTTCAAGAACACCTACTGCCGAGGTTTATCAATTTATATTCGAAGAATTCAATGACATTCTAGCAGCGCTACCCAACAAGAGCGAAGGCAAGGAGGGAGCTTTAACGAGACAGGCTGCCATCGGGTTGAATGCTCGTGCCATGCTTTATGCGAAGCGCTATGAAGATGCCGCGGCATTGGCCGATCGCTTGATTACCGGAGCCGACAACGACGGCTTGGAACTATTTGGCGCCAACCCTGTCGACGGGGCAGCGGCGACCCAAAATTACGGTGATCTTTTTCTATCGGAAGGTGGCAATGTGGAGACCCTTTACGAAATAACGTTTGCGCCGCCCGAAAGAACACACCAGTTCGATCGTGGCAATTTACCCGTGAGATGGCGTAACGACAATGGCGGTCAGACAGATCCTACCCAAGAATTGATCGATGACTTCGAGATGGCAAACGGACTTCCAATCGAGGATGCCGCCTCAGGGTATGACCCGAATGATCCGTATGCCAATAGGGATCCTCGATTTTATGCTGCGATTTTTTATCATGGTGCCGAATGGTCACAAGTACTGCCCTCTAGGGGAGAACCCTTTATCGATATGGAATGGAATGCCTTTAACGAAGGGCCCGGGACCATTAGAGATGGTAATGCCTCTATATCAGGTTACTTGGTTAGAAAATGGGCCGATGCCAGTTTAGGTTTTGCACCTGAAGGAGTAAGCAAGGTAGCTTGGCAAGAGGTACGCTTTGCAGAGGTATTATTGATCTATGCTGAAGCTGAAAACGAAGCAAACGGACCAAGTGCTGCCGTTGAAGAAGCGGTAAATAGGGTGCGTAGAAGGGCAGCATTGCCAAATTTACCCGGTGGGTTATCACAAAGTGAAATGCGAGATCGTATTCGTCAAGAAAGAAGAATCGAATTGGTATTCGAAAATCACAGGTGGTTCGACCTCATTCGATGGGATATGGCAAAAACAGTATTGAACGGCACTTTTCAAGGTATGCGTATCGATAGAAATGGGGTGCCTACTGCCGCTGATGGAGGGCCGACCCATGTTTTTGACCCTGCGCAGTTGACCTTTAGCTATTTCGATACACCCTCATTCACTAACGAGTTTCCTGATCAGTACATGCTCTTGCCCATTCCGCAAAATGAGATTGAGGCAAACGAGAACTTGAGACCACAAAATCCGGGATATTAGTAACAGTTCAGCCATTAGGTAGACCTGTCGGCAGAGAACCAAGAGTCAAGAACCAAGACTAAAAGAACAAAGAGAAGAGAAGTGAGAAGGGAACAAAGACCCCCGATGCCTCATACAACTCATAACTCTGAACTCTAAACTCATAACTCGTAACGGCTGAACAGCTACGGATATTAATTGAGTAATTGTAACTGTTCGGCCATCATTGTACTGGTGACGGATATATTGAGCTTGTTACGAGTTATGAGTTACGAAAAATTAGGCCACAATAGTGAAATGATTATGAATAAGATAGTTAACTATTCTGGCTTAATTCCCTTGTTTCTTTTTTATGGGAATCTGCAGGCGCAAATTTTCGTGGAAAAAGCCATGGAATTGGGTATTGAACACCATATGTACGATCCAAATGCCATGGGCGGCGGCGTTGCCGTTTTTGACTTCAACAACGACGGTTTCCAAGATATCTATTTTACCGGAGGCCTCAACGATGATAAACTTTATGAGAATTTGGGCGATGGCACTTTTGCCGACGTGACCAAGAAAATGCGTATTACCGCTTTTAGTATCGTAAAGACCATGGGTGTTGTTGCCGGTGACATAGACAATGATGGTTTTACCGATTTGTTGGTTACTACGGCCGAAGGCCATGCATGTTATTTGCTAAAGAACGAGGCCGGAAAATCGTTCAAGAATATTTCAAAAGCGGCAGGTATAGATCACGAAGCGTGGAGTATGACCGCTACTATGGCCGATTATGATTTAGATGGTGATCTTGATATCTATGTCGGTAACTATGTAGAATTTAGTGATATTCCCTTTGATCAGAACATTACCGACGCTGAAGAAGATTTCTTTTATCAAAACAATGGTAATGGTACGTTCGAAAAACTTGAAAGCCCATTGGCGTACGATAAAAGAGGATGTACCCTTGTGGCTTCATTTTCCGATTTTGACCAAGATGGCGATTCAGATCTGTTCGTGCTTAATGACTTTGGGGATTTTTATCAATCGAACAAATTGTTGCAAAATAATTTTCCCGCGAACAATTTTGAAGAAATCACGGATAGTTCTGGTATGAACGCCGAAATTAATAGCATGGGTATCGCTGTTGGCGATTTTAACGAAGATGGTAATTTCGATTATTATATCACGAATATCGGTGATAACCTGCTCTACGAAGGTTTGGGCGATTCTCGGTTTAAAATTATATCGCATCTGCAGCAAGTCGACGATGGTACAGGCGTAAGTTGGGGAACAACTTTTTTTGATGTGAACAACGATAGTTATTTGGATCTTTTTGTAGCGAAGGGCACACTGTTAACGGTCGATAACCCACAAGGAAATCGGTTCTATTTAGGCAAAGCTGGCGATGTTAAGTTCGTTGACGTTTCGGAGGCCCAAAAAATGGATGACCCGAACAAGGGGAGAGGTATGGCCATGGGCGATTTCAATAATGATGGTAAGCAAGATTTTGCCGTTGCCAATATTCGTATGATACCCGAAAATAAAGGTAATGCCCTACTATACATCAACGAGAGTGACACAAATGGCAATTGGGTAAAAATAGATGTGCAAGGCACGGTCAGCAATAAAAGTGCGTATGGGGCCATTATCAAGGTTTATGCCGAAGGTCGCCAGTTCGTTCGTGAGATATCCGGGGGAAGCAGTTACTTGTCGCATCACAGTAAAAATGCCCACTTTGGTCTCGGTGCAATTCAGAAAATAGACAGTTTGATCATTAATTGGCCAAACAAAAATGGTAAAGAAGTCTTTAAAAACCTAGATACCAATATTTCCTACTCGATTATTGAAAACGAAAGTATTTACCAAGTGGTCAGTGAAGTTCTTTCAATTTGCCCGAACGACGGCATTTTTCTTGAGGGCGAAATGCGAAATACAGCAGGTGTTTATAGAGACATCGTGCCTAGCGGGAATGGCGGAATCGGTTCCTTGAAAATTACAAAACTTAGTATCAAAGATGCATCGACTTCCGAATGTGATGTGGTCGAAGAACCCGACCCCGAGGTACTTCCACTTGTCGCCTATCCAATCCCATTTAAAAATAATATCCGCATAAACGGCGATATCGAATTATCCGGTACCGTTCAAATAGTCATAAGCGACACTTCGGGTTGTATTGTTCGAAACGAGACAATGAATATTGGTAGCACCACTGGTTCTGTTGAGCTGAATGGATTGGAAACATTGCCTTCAGGGATATATGTAATGCGTATAGTCAGTAACGGAAA
>QIJL01000375.1 GCA_003232435.1 Flavobacteriales bacterium
ACTGTAATCGCTTTTCTTTTCGATTTCTACCAGTATTTTCTTGAGTTTGGTGTTCGTTATGTCAAGTGATATGCTTTGCGCCCTTACATCAATGGCAAAAGCTTTTATCAATGTAAAACATAATAGTACCATGTAGATTTTCATAATCCTAAAAATCGGGATTTTAGAAAAAAAGAGTGTCTTTTTTTTCATAATTTTGAGTTGGTTTTAGTTATTAATTCACATGTTCGTAGCTAATCCTTTATTTTAATGGGGGGGCGTGCTGTAACACGCTCTCCTTATTTTTGTTTTGTCACTATCACATAGTCGTCTTTTAAGGTGCAATGTATGGGTGAGGATACTTCAAATAAGTCCAGAACTTCTTGAATGGTCAGATTATCGAATACTCCTTTGTACCTGTATTCCAGAAGTTCCTTCGAATTTACATGGAACGTTACATCATAGGCCCTCTCCAGACCTTTAATGACTTCCCTTAACGGGGTTTCATCATAAATAAGTTTCCCGTCTTTCCAGGAAATGTAATTTTCCGCATTAACCTTATCAATAATCAATTCATCATCGGTTTTAACATATGTGGCTCTTTGGGAAGGGTAAAGAAATACCGTTTTGTTATCCTTTCGCTCGACCACCTGTACTTTTCCGGTAACCAGGGTAGTTTCGATCTTATGGTCTTCGGGATATGATTTTACGTTAAACGTTGTCCCCAAGACTTTAATATCCATTCCCTCATTGGTCTTTACGATAAAAGGTTTGTCGTTATCTTCCGTAACCTCAAAAAAAGCTTCGCCCTTTAAGACTACTTCCCTGGTAGATCCAATAAATTCATCGGGATAGGACAACGCACTATTGGAGTTCAGGATGATTTTCGTTCCATCGGATAGAATAAGCTCGGTTTTTTCCCCTATAGCAGTTGTAACTAGGACCATCTTGCTCTCAACAACGATGTTTTTTCCTTCAACACTGTGCGAAGTATAGAGCCAGGTGCCAAACAATAACATTAAAACGGCTGCGTACTTTAAAAAATTCAAAATGATTTTTTTTCTGTTATTTACTATAACAGAACCAGTGCCCTTGCTTAAAGAACGGGCAACGTATTCGGCTTTCTCAATGTGGTAAACTTTCTGGGCCTTGTGATTTTTAAGAAGCCATTCCAAAACTTCTTTTTTTCTATGATCGTCAAGGCGGCCCTCTATCAGTTTAACAATATCTTTTTTATTCATTTAATGAACGGTCTTTTATATAAAGACGTAAAAAAGATATACCATCCCCTAGTGAATAGTGAAGATTTTTTTTAATAAAGGGCATTAAACTCCATCCGCCAACTGGCGGACTAGACCCAATAATAGGAATCGTCCGCCAGTTGGTGGACGAGGTAATAAAAAATTTCTTGAAACCGACTATCCTCAAGGCAGAGCCATAGAGGTATGATTCGACAAGCTCAGCACATGTTTCGCCTCATGATAGTTCGGGATTGTAGCTTGCCTCGCCCGGAACTGCAAACAATGTCGGTTTTTTCAGATCTGGCAGGTTTTGACTTGCCCGCCGTAGGAGGGAAACCTGCCAGTGTCATGTCAGGCGCGTTGTGTGTAAAAAGCTGTAGTAATCTTTGTCAATAACAAGGCGAAATTTTTCAGAATAGCCATAGCTATTGTTACAAATTTTAATGCAGTTAACGGCAAAAAGAACAAAGCCTGGTTGCGCCAAAATATGCTTGACATGACGCTAGGCCTTTCTTACCCATTGCCGGTAAATAGGAAACCCTGCCGGCCAGGCAGGCCGTCGGAGAATTTATAGATTAAAGGTATTCTCTAAGATAGGCCCTAAAGTATTTAAGTGCTTTTGTAATATGGTTTTCAACCGTTTTAGTGGAAATGTCAAGGTTGTCGGCTATTTCTTTGTGCTTTAACCCTTCCATACGGCTTTTCATGAAAACAAGCCTGCATTTTTCCGGCAACCGCTTTGTTCCTTCTTCAATTTGGGCTTGCAGTTCTTTTTCTATGATGAAACTTGCCGTATCGTTCGATAGGGCATAAAAATTGAGAAGATTCTGTTGTTGAAGCATATTTGTGCCTATGGCGAGTTGGTCCTTTTTTGATCGCAAGAAATCAAGGCATGAATTTCTTGTCATCTTGTAGAGATACCCGCCTATGTTCGATATGGAATGGATCTCTCCCTGCCTCTTCCATAATTTCACAAATACGTCTTGGATAATTTCCTCGGCATCTTCCCTAGAGGATACATAGCTATGCGCTACACAAAATAATTTTTGGAAGTACAGGACATGCAATACATCGAATATCTCGTTGTCGTTGAGATGCTTTAACGAAGTCTCGGTATTTGGCGGTGCTGATTTTAAAGCCATAATCGATGTCTTATTAATAAAGGGCAAGCCTTGGGCCCAATAACCAGGAATCGTCCGCCAGTCGGCAGACGGGGTATCGGACCTAGAGCTCGCCAAAAAAAGCGGGGTCGTTTCGACCAGCTAAAAAATGCCTGTCCGTCGTAGGAGGAGGAATTGATTTTTTAGGGTCTCACGAGTAATACCATTTCTGTTTTAAGATTACCCGTTAAAAATAGTTCTTTTTCTCTTGTGCCTCAACGAAGCGGTTTAAACTTTTCTTAGATCGAAAGAAAGGGTTGCGGACACCCGTCTGCCGGACGGGCAGGTTTGTGTTGCAAAACCTATACTTTAAATTCAACAAAATATACCTCGGAACAATTTTAAAACTTGAACTTCTGTTTTGATATTCTGAAACAATAGTGTCCGGTTAAAGACCCTAGACCGCTGCGCTACTATACATAAGACGTAAGACCGAACTGTAACCGATCGAGGATCGATATTGAAGGCAAAGTATTTTTAGCTATTTCGGAACATTGTCCAAAATCTAAAAAAGCAAGGTGCCGAGCCTTGGTTTACTGTGGATCATCAGTGATTACAGCTATCGATACAGGTTTCAAAAAAGTTTATCGGACAACAAAGATTCTGAAATGAAAATATTCGAAAACTCTTTTATGTTAGATAGGTTGCTCCCTGTCAATCCATATGGCCACCTACTTTTTTTGGATTGAAATCAACCTTCGAATTATTGAATAAATAGCTATTGTTGTTTATTGAATGATAGTCATTACTTAGTCGCTCCTTAACATCATCATAATTTATTCTCACTCCCGAAACTTCCTTTAGGTTTGTTCTTTTAAAAATCATATGATTATGATGTTTAAAAGAGGGGGTCCGGGGGAGACTCATAACTTTCAAACTGTTCATAACTTTGTATTTCAAATAAATGGGAAGAGTGGGGTGAACTCTCGAAGCTTCTAGAGTTGTAGCTCTAGCTCCCGTATTGGTCCCCACTCTTTATTAACCCGGTTACAAGGACCAAATAGAATTTCAGATCATAACCAATAAAGGTTTCAGTCAAAGTAACCATTGATCGTATGAAATTATGAAAATTAACGAGACCGTAGGAATCGATGTAAGTAAACTTACCTTGGATGTATGTCTACATACTGCGCAACTTCAAGGTGTTTTTGAGAATTCGCACGAAGGCTTCGTGCAGATGTACTCTTGGTACGAGGTCAATTGTAGTCTAGGGCTGGACCAAGTACTGTTCGTGTTCGAACATACTGGGATATATTCGGAGGAACTGTCCGATTTTCTATCCGATAAGGGAGTGCCCTTTACCATGGTCGCCGGACTGGAGATCAAGAGGTCGTTGGGCATGGCCAGGGGAAAAAGCGATAAAAAGGACGCTGTGGCGATCGCCAGATATGCCTTCCGTCGTAGGGAAGAAATCAAACCGATGCAGATCGAGGGCAAGAACATACGATCCATGAAAAAGCTACTCTCGTTAAGAGATCGTCTGGTAAGACAGCGTGCGGGTTTCAAGGCCTCGTTAAAGGAACAAAAGCGCATTGCCAAGTACGACCATGGCCCGATCTTACTGGATGTCCAAAAAAAGGCGATCGGTAACCTCGACGAACTTGTATCGGAAATCGACGGGAAACTCAAGGACATCATTACCAAAGAAAAGACCCTTGACCTGCTTTTCTCGTTGATCACGAGTATCAACGGAGTGGGCAAACAGACGGCGATGTTCCTGATAGCATATACCAACGGGTTCACTAAATTCGACAATGTGAGGAAATGTGCATCCTATTGTGGAATAGCACCTTTCCCCAACCAATCCGGAACGAGTTCAAGGGGAAAGGCCAAAGTGAGCCATTTGGCCAACAAAAGGATAAAGAGCCTTTTGGACATGTGCGCCAAATCGGCGATCATATCCAACTATGAAATGAAATCCCATTACCTGAAAAGAACAGGCGAGGGGAAAAACAAAATGTGTACGATAAATATAATCAGGAACAAATTGCTGTCAAGGATATTCGCCGTGGTCAAAAGAAAGACCCCATATGTGGATATTGCAAAATTTGCAGCGTAAAGAGTTTAAAATAAATTTGTTTTATCCATAGAATACGGGAGGTTTAATACCCCGACGCTTGTGTCGAAATATAAAGATTAGTTCCTTTTAATGCCTCGTGGGCTTGCCCCGAGGTAGTTTACTGTTTATCAACATTTTATGATGATAATTAGATGGTTTTAGTGTTTTAAATTGCAGGAGAATGCTTAACTTCAGGTATTATAATTCCCCCCGATATATCATAATGTTCTGCGTTATGTTACTTTGCTTGGGGAAAAGCAAAGTTCATTTATCATAATTTTCTTCGAAAAAATCTTTTCTAAAAGTTTCTTTTACTAAAGTTAATGGAACACTCTTTTTACAAAACGACGTAGGAGAGTAGTAGAATGTGTGTGGAATGGTTAACTAAGGTGCATTACCTATAGAGTAAAGGTCAAATATAATACTCTTGAAATTCATTTAATTTTATAGAATTACAAATTTTAAGGTTTGTTAGCGTAACCATTATTAATATTTAGGTTTAAAATCAACATTAACCTCTCCACTAATAAGCCTATTTTCAATATCCAAACCACTAAACACGCCTTTTATTTCTTCTTTATTTTTGTTTAAATAATAGGTTTTAAAAAACAGTTCTAGTTGCGAGAAACCTGTAGCCCCTACTAATTTAAAGCTCATGTATAAGACTGAACCATTACTAATGATCGAAAAATTATCTTCCACAATTAGTACGCCATCATCTATTGGAGTTGTTTTAAATGTAAATGGATTTATGTTAAACCCAAAATCACCTATTAATTTACTATTGTTTAGAAAACTTAATTTGTATTCTCCAGGTAGCTTATCATAGGTTGAACTAAAAGGGCTATTTGGGGAAAGTTCTAATATACTATTAGGAACAATACCTCTGTTGACAATCCGTTTATTCCTAATTTCCTGGGCTATGTAAGCAGGAGTTTTTTTTGCGAATGATTTTTTAATCATCTCTTCTTTAGTATCAC
>QIJL01000562.1 GCA_003232435.1 Flavobacteriales bacterium
AGACTGTTTTGAAATATGCCGATTATTTTTTTATGCCCCTTTTTGCGCCTAACTTCGTTAAAATTTTAGATCATAGCTAAGGCTATGCTCGTCCGCCTTATTTTGGCGGATGCCTCGTTTGGCATCAAAAATGACCTATAAAAATTATAATCACACATTTCAAAACAGTCTCTAAATCCGATATTTATGGCCAAGTCACAATATACCGAGGATAATATTCGATCGCTCGATTGGAAAGAGCATATTCGTCTGCGCCCTGGAATGTATATTGGAAAATTAGGCGATGGCTCCTCGGCCGATGACGGAATCTATATCCTCTTAAAGGAGACCATCGACAATTGCATCGATGAATTTGTCATGGGCGCGGGCAAGAACATTGAAATTTCCATTCAAGGCACTAAAGTAATCGTTCGTGATTTCGGTCGGGGAATACCACTGGGAAAAGTGGTCGATGTGGTCTCCAAAATGAATACCGGCGGTAAATATGATTCGCGCGCCTTTAAAAAAGCGGTAGGATTAAACGGGGTTGGAACAAAAGCGGTCAATGCGCTTTCTTCTTTTTTCCGGGTCGAATCGACACGCGATGGAAAATCCAAATCCGCTGAATTCGAAATCGGGGAATTGAAGAACGAAGAACTTCTCGAAGAAACAACAAGAAGACGTGGTACCAAGGTCACATTTATTCCGGACGAGGGAATTTTCAAAAAATACAAATACCGTAATGAGTACGTTGAGCTCATGCTCAAAAATTATGTATACCTCAATCCTGGCCTAACTATAATTTTTAACGGGGAAAAATTTCATTCCGAAAACGGACTAAAGGATCTGCTCGAGGATAACAATAACATGAATGATATGTTGTACCCGGTCGTTCACTTAAAAGGCGATGATATCGAGGTAGCCCTTACCCATAGCAAGACACAATATAGCGAAGAATACCATTCTTTTGTAAACGGACAACATACCACTCAGGGAGGAACGCACCAATCTGCCTTCCGTGAGGCTCTTGTAAAAACGATCCGAGATTTTTACGGGAAGAACTACGATGCATCGGATGTTCGAAAATCAATTATTTCGGCAATTTCCATTAAAGTTATGGAACCGGTTTTCGAAAGTCAGACCAAGACCAAACTGGGTTCTACCGATATGGGGGGTAAGTTCCCCACGGTTCGCACCTATATCAATGATTTTGTAGGCACCCAACTCAACAATTACCTACATAAAAATTCGGAAACCGCAGAAAAACTGCAACGCAAGATCATGATGGCCGAAAAAGAACGTAAAGAGCTTTCCGGTATCAGAAAATTGGCGCGTGATAGAGCAAAGAAATCCAGCGTGCACAACAAAAAATTACGTGATTGCCGGGTTCATCTTGGGGATTTGAAAAAAGACAATCGTCTCGACAGCACTTTGTTCATTACCGAGGGGGATTCAGCTTCGGGTTCCATAACAAAATCGCGTGATGTCAATACCCAAGCGGTATTTAGTCTAAGAGGGAAGCCATTGAATTCGTATGGAATGTCAAAAAAGATAGTCTATGAGAATGAGGAATTCAATCTCTTGCAGGCGGCCTTGAATATTGAGGAATCGATGGAAGACCTTCGCTACAATAATATCGTAATTGCTACGGATGCCGATGTAGATGGAATGCACATTCGATTGTTGTTGATTACGTTTTTTCTTCAGTTTTTTCCGGAATTGATCAAGGAAAACCATCTTTACATTTTACAGACTCCGCTTTTTCGGGTACGGAATAAAAAGGAGACTATTTATTGCTATAGCGAAGAGGAGCGGCGAAATGCAATCGAGAAACTTTCAGGAAAGCCGGAAATAACCCGTTTTAAAGGATTGGGCGAAATCTCCCCAGATGAGTTTCAACATTTTATCGGGGATGATATCAGATTGGAACCTGTGATGCTCGATAAGGCCATGTCAATTGAGCAATTGTTGAGTTTCTATATGGGTAAGAACACGCCTGATCGCCAAAAATTCATTATAGAAAACCTTAAAGTAGAGGTTGACCTAGTAGAAGAAAACCAATTATAAACCAGCCTGCCGGCAGGTAGGCCAAATAATACCTAGCTTTCCTTAATGGAAGAAAATGACGATTTGAACTTGCCCGCAGATGGAGAGGGCGATGAAGAAAACCAAGACCTGCCAAACGGAGAAGAAGGAGTCTCTCACGAAGAGGAAGGTTTAGTAATCGGGGATGTTGGGAATGATGATGTTCAAGACGATGCCCTGACAAGGGTTACCGGAATGTACAAAGACTGGTTTCTCGATTATGCATCCTATGTGATTCTTGAGCGTGCGGTACCTGCAATCGAAGACGGTTTTAAACCCGTTCAGCGCAGGATCATGCATGCGTTGAAAGAGCTTGATGATGGGCGATACAATAAGGTTGCCAATGTTGTCGGGCACACCATGCAATACCACCCTCACGGCGATGCCAGTATAGGCGATGCCATGGTGCAGATCGGCCAAAAAGACCTATTGATCGATACCCAGGGAAACTGGGGAAATATTTTGACCGGTGACCGTGCCGCTGCGGCACGTTACATCGAGGCGCGACTTTCCAAGTTCGCCCTTGATGTGGTTTTCAGTCCTAAAATTACGGAATGGCAGTTTTCTTATGACGGGCGAAAAAAAGAACCGGTAAACCTTCCGGTAAAGTTTCCGTTGCTTTTGGCCCAAGGCGCGGAAGGTATTGCGGTGGGTCTTTCCACCAAAATCCTTCCTCATAACTTTAATGAGTTGGTCGATGCTTCCGTAAAGCATCTTCAGGGCAAGCGATTTAAACTATATCCCGATTTTCCGACGGCAGGGATCATTGATGTTCAAAACTACAATGACGGACTCCGTGGCGGAAAAATCAGGGTAAGGGCTAAAATATCCCAAATGGATAAAAACACCTTGGTCATTAATGAAATCCCTTATGGAACGAATACTTCCACGCTAATCGATTCCATTTTAAAGGCCAATGACAAGGGTAAGATCAAGATCAAAAAGATAGAGGACAATACCGCGGCCGAGGTGGAAATATTGGTGCATTTGCCGTCCGGTATTTCTCCCGATAAAACCATCGACGCCCTTTATGCCTTTACTTCGTGCGAATCTTCCATCTCTCCGTTAGCGTGTATTATTGAAGATAACAAGCCTCTTTTTATTGGGGTTACCGAAATGCTACGCCGGTCGACGGATGCCACAGTAGATCTCCTGAAGAAAGAGCTTGAACTACAGCTTAGCGAACTAGAAGAACAATGGCATTTTGCATCCTTAGAAAGGATCTTCATTGAAAAACGCATCTATCGTGATATCGAAGAAGAAGAAACATGGGAAGGCGTTATTTCGGCAATCGATAAAGGTTTAAAACCCCATGTCAAGAAATTGAGGAGAGCCGTTACCGAAGAAGATATTGTCAGATTGACCGAGATCCGTATCAAAAGAATATCAAAATTCGATCTGGACAAGGCGCAGCAACATTTGGATAACCTTGAGGAAAAGATTGCTGAAGTAAAGCATCATCTGGCCCATTTGATCGAGTTCTCGATCGATTACTTCAAGGAGTTAAAGAAAAAGTACGGAAAAGGTCGCGAGCGAAAATCGGAAATACGCACTTTCGACAATATCGAAGCGGCAAAAGTGGTGATCCGCAATACGAAGTTGTATGTCAATCGCGAAGAAGGGTTTGTCGGCACATCACTTCGTAGAGACGAGTATGTTACCGATTGCAGTGATATCGATGACATCATCGTTTTTACGAAAGATGGCAAGATGACCGTGACCAAAGTCGATTCAAAGACCTTTGTTGGCAAAAATATACTCCATGTTGCCGTATTCAAGAAAAAGGACAAGCGGACTGTTTACAATTTAATATATAAGGATGGCAAAGGCGGGGCCACTTATATCAAGCGATTTAACGTTACCAGTATTACCCGTGATAAGTCTTATGATGTAAGTGCCGGTAAACCTGCTTCGGTGGTATATTATTTTTCCGCCAATCCCAATGGGGAAGCCGAAGTGGTAACCGTGAATTTACGGCAAGTAGGAAGCATCAAAAAGCTGAAATGGGATTTGGACTTTGCCGATGTGCTCATTAAAGGCAGGGGGACAAAGGGAAACCTTGTAACCAAATATTCGGTAAAACGAGTTGAACTCAAAGAAAAGGGGCTTTCCACCCTAAAGCCCCGTAAACTTTGGTTCGATGATACCGTACAACGTTTGAACATAGACGATAGAGGAGAGTTTTTAGGGGAATTTACAAGTGATGATCGCTTGTTGATCGTCAAGCAGAATGGCTTTATAAAAACTGTTATTCCTGAATTGACGCTTCGTTTCGATGACGATATGACCCTGTTGGAGAAATGGAACCCTGAAAAACCCCTGTCCGCGATTTATTGGGAGGGAGAAAAGGAAATATTCTATATCAAGCGTTTCTTGATTGAAAACCCCGATAGGGAAGAAAATATATTGACCGACCATGCAAAATCATACCTTGAGAAGATCTTTACGGATTACCGACCGCAGGCGGAAGTGATCTTTGCCAAAAAACGAGGACAAGACCGTCAAGATAATTTAGTATTGAACATTGAGGAATTTATTGCTGTCAAGGGCATTTCCGCTATGGGCAATCAATTGACAAAAGAAAAGGTCTTGGAAATAAACGGACTTGAACCATTACCCTATGAAGCCCCGGAGGAGGCTATCGTCGAGGAAATCGAAGTGGTAGACGAGGAGAACGTCGAATCGCCGGAAATCGTGGAAGAACTTGCCAAAGAAGCTTCGCCGAAAAAAAAGCCCTCAAAAAAGAGCTCATCAAAAAAAGATGAAAAAGATAATGATGATGGTCAAACAACTCTTTTTTAAATTATTATGCTAAAGAACTTCATTCAAGAGTTTAAGAATTTTGCTATCAAAGGCAACATGATCGATATGGCCATCGGCATTATTATCGGCGCATCTTTCAATGCTGTCGTCGATACATTGGTCAAGAAAATTATTATGCCTCCGTTATCCCTTCTTTCGAACGGGGCCAGTTTGGCAAATAAAAAAATCGTCATGCGAACCGGTACCGAGTTGGTCGAAGAAGTGGCTATCGGTTACGGAGAACTTTTGGGAGTATTCATAGACTTCGGAATAGTTGCGCTGACCATTTTTATCGTTTTAAAAGGAATCAACCGTTTTCGTGATAAAGCTGAAAACCCCGACGATGCGGAGGTCGAAACACCGAAAAATATCGAACTGCTATCAAATATCGAAAAATTGATGAAAGAGCAAAACGAACTTTTGAGGGATATAAAAAAATAGATCTGACCAATAATTTTAACCTCTTTGGGTTTAATTCCCCGAGGCTTGCCTCGTTTCATTTTCTGTGATGTTTGGACACGAACCCGCCTGCCATGCCTACGGCAGGTAAAC
>QIJL01000515.1 GCA_003232435.1 Flavobacteriales bacterium
CTTTTCAAGTTCAAGTTCAAGTTCAAGTTCAAGTTCAAGTTCAAGTTCAAGTTCAAGTTCAAGTTCAAGTTCAAGTTCAAGTTCAAAAAAGGTTTAGAAGTTTAGAAGTTTATGAGTTTAGGAGTTTATTGGTGTATAAGTTTTGTTGTTTCGTTACTGCTTACTGCTTACTGCTTACTGCTTTTCTTCATTCCATAATAGGGGGTGTCACTTTATAGCCCCAACTGTGCATTACGCCTAAGAGATCATAAAAAGCTTGTTCGTGAACAATGAGGCCGGTATCATTAAAGGTCAAAACCGTAAAACCCTTTGTCGTACTTTTTTTGCCAGTAGGTGGAAATTCGCCGAACATTCCGGTATTGGCCCCTGAGCTTGTCCAACTGGTATAAGTCTTGTTGCCCTGGGCAATAAGCTGATTGGTCGCAATGTTGAAATCAGGCATGGCCGTATACCAGAATTTCATATCCGTTGTGAGCTGTTCTTGATTTACAGAAGCAATTTCCCCGTTGGCTTCCCGGGTCATATTAGTTGAGGTTAAAGACTTCATGGAATCGAAATCTTTATTGTTCCACGCCTTGATATAGTTTTCGGTAGCGGTTTTCAGGGTTTTCTCTATTTGCAAGTCCTGTGAGATCGATTCATTGCCCGAATCGGTTTTTTGTTCTTTACAGGAAGAAATAAGGAGCAATGAGAATGTGAGTAGTGTAAAAATTGTTTTTCCCATTACAAAGTACGTTTAATCATTCTCGTTTGTGACACTCTAGAGGGAGCTTCAACTAAAGAAATGATTAATCGCTTGTTAAGAAAGTAATTGAGGCCGAATGGGCACTTTTATTGTCCGAATGGCATTTTTTAGTTATCGAACAATAGTTGCGCACAAAGTTGTATATTTAACTAAAACTCATTTCCCCCGAGAGAACCAACTAACGAAATGAGAAGCTTTATTGTTAAAGCCACTTCTATCTTTGTCTTTTCTTTTTTGAATTGTAGTCCTGTTTTTTCCCAGATTATTGATTTTGCAAGTGAAAACCCTTACAAAAAGATATTTGTCGAGACCGATAACTTCGGCCCTTCGTACCTGGATATTTTAGAGGATACCTATCTCAAGATCGAAGCCGATTCCGTCCGATTTTCCATCCTGAACGATCTCGCCTACTATTGGCACACCCGAAATCTGGTCAAGGCCATGGATTTTACCCAAAAGGGATTACGCCAGACATCCTCTAAAAAAAATGTTTTATGGGAAGGAAGGTTTCAAATTACCCAAGGTGCCATCCTGCTTCGAATGGAAAAATTGGACAGCGCCGAGATAGTTTTGGAAGCCGCTAAGTCAAAGGTCTTGGAAGCTGACCTCGCCTTTCTCAATACACAATTGGGCTATGTCTCTGAACGTAGGGGGCATTTGGGCAAGGCAGCCGATTTTGCCATCGAATCATTGCACTTCGGAAAAAAATTACAAGATCAAAAAGCAATAGCTTTGGCCTATAGCGACCTGAGCAACCTATTCTGGAAACAATCAAAGCTCGATGCTGGCGTGGAATACGGATTAAGATCGTTGAAAACATTCGAGGAAAGGGGTATTACCGATCTTGACTATGATTTCACGTTGTATGTGGTAGGTAACAATTATCTGGCCCTGAAAGATTATGAAAATGCATTGAAATATTATGAGCATTCGATCATTATCGGCGAACGATACGGATTTTATAATAACCTGAGTGACGTTTACATTTCCCTTTCTGAACTGTATGGCTATCTTCAGGATCTTGATAAAGCTCAAGAGGCCGCCAAAAAAGGCTTGAAATATGCCGAATTGCTCGAGAACAATTTTATGGTCATGCGTTCTTGGCTCTCCATCGGTAAATTGCAACATTCACGGGGGGACTTTGCCAATGCCGTCGAAAGTCTGCAAAAATGTATTCTTGTCGCTACCGATGATTTTGGCGATACCTATTATTTGAGTCAGGCTTATGAGACATTGGGCAAGGCCTATGCAGCAAATCACGAGTATCAAAAGGCCTATCAGGCATTCGCCGAGTACGACACCTTAAAAAATAGGATTTTTACCGCCGAGGCGGATCATCGAACATCTCTTTTGAGAACGGAGTTCGACGTTGCCAACAAGGAAGGGACAATACTCGAACAAGAGACCCGGATTAAAAAACAGAGCGCACGACAGACACTGATAAGCATCATAACCGGTATGCTGCTTCTGCTACTGTTTTTATCGTACAAAGCGATTAGGAATAAACTAAAGATTAATAAATTGCTAAGAAAGCAAAACGAAGAAAAAGAGTTTTTACTGAAAGAAATACACCATCGGGTCAAGAACAATCTTGAGATCGTTTCAAGTCTTTTGGCATTGCAATCGGCTCAGATAAAAGACGCGAATGTGCTGGTCGCTATGGAAGAAAGTCAACATCGGGTTCAGAGCATGGGCATGATCCATCAAAAACTATATACCGGCAAAAATTTGGCGGCAATCGAAATGAAGGACTATTTGATTGACCTGGCCGAATATGTTACCGATGCCTTCGGAATGAACCAACAAGCCGTAATTGATATCGAGATGACAGAACTGGAACTTGATGTTGATACAGCAATACCTATAGGTCTGATAGTCAACGAATTGTTGACTAATTCATTTAAATATGCTTTCCCCGGGAAGAGAGGTGGAAAAGTGAAGGTCTCCCTTAGGCAAATCGATGACCATCTGCAATTGGACGTAAATGATAATGGTATAGGGCAACCGGCGGAAAGACAGGTTCAGGGTACAGGTTTCGGTACCCAGCTTATTGAACTTTTGACAAAACAATTGGATGGGAAGATGGTTCTCAACACCAATCAAGGTACTTCGGTTTCCATTCAATTTCAATACCACAAAGCTGCCTAAGAATGGAAAGTATGACCCGTATTTTGATAATAGAGGATGATATGATCATCGCCGCTAATATTTCGCTGCAATTGACGAATCTGGGGTACGAGGTAACGGGAATTGTTTCTAGAGGAGAGGAAGCCATTATGCAGACGAAAGAGAATCCGCCCGATATTTTGTTGCTGGATATTAATTTAAAAGGAAGTTTAAACGGAATCGAGACCGCCAAGGCCATTCAAAAATTTCGGGATATCCCCATTATATACCTAACTGCGAATAGTGATGAGATTACATTCGCAAAGGCCAAAGAAACGCACCCGAGAGCTTTTATCACGAAACCTTTCAACAAATTAAGTCTTCAGCGAAGTATTGCTTTGGTCGTTGAACAATTAAAGGAAACAACGGTAATCCCAGAACCCCAAAAAGACCTGGAAGTTTTAAAAGACCGGGTTTTTGTGCGGCATAATGGCAAGATGACCAAGCTTTTACTGGGTGAAATCCTATTTATTGAGGCTGATCGCAACTATTGCACGATTGTCAGCGAGCGCGGAAGTTATATGTTGAGCAGTACGCTCAAGACCATGGAAGAACAACTTCCAACATCCAATTTTATTAGGGTTCATCGTTCCTTTATGGTCAATATTTCAAAATTGGACGTTGTCGGCGACCACCATCTCGAAATCAATAGAAAAGTTATACCCTTGAGCAAATCGCACAAAGAATTTTTGATGAACCGCATTCATACGATTTAAGGATATGAGGTTTTCTATAATTTTCCTTCGGTAACTCAAAGTATGTCTTCGGACATTAAAAGCCTTTGTTCGTCTTAGTTCAATTTGTTTTATCGGATGGTATTTTTAATATAGGTTATAGTTGCGGGCAACCATAACCTTAAACCAATAAACAAACGGACACGAAAAAATTAGTGATTGTTATTGCATTGATGTTGATGGGCAATATGACCATCACACAAGAAAAATTATATCTGGTTTTCGAATTTATGAAAGTAGATAATGAACAAGAGGCCGCTTATGCCGAAACAGAAGCGTTTTGGGAAAAAACTCAAGAGCAACGCGTTAAAGGCGGTGATATCGTTGGATGGGATCTTTGGTCACTTAGTCCTGGAGGGGAAATGCAAGATTTTCAATACTTAACAGTGTCATTGTACAATGATCCTGTAAAAATGATGGATGGCAGTAGCTGGAGTAAGCTTATGGATAGGGCCAAGGCGGCCTATCCAAATATGTCTGAGTCAGATTTGACCGAAAAAGTCAATGGCGCCTCAAAAACAAGGGATTTGGCAGTAAGAATATATCTTGAAGAAATTGATCGGACAAAAGATGAATTTGATATGCCCGTAGGTACGGTAGCTACTCTGGGTATGATGAAAGTACCGCTGGAGAACTGGGCCAAATACGAAAAGGCGGAATCGGAGGTCTTTAAGCCCTTACATCAAAAATCGCTTGATGCCAGCGGAAAGGCCAGTTGGGCATTATTAAGATTTATGTCTCCCATTGGCAGTGATACCTATGCCTCCCACATTACGGTAAACATGTACAGGGATTTTGGGCAAATGTTAAGCGAAACTATCAATTACGGTGAGGGTACTACCACAACCGAAACAAAAACATTGCAAGAAGGCCTGGCTTCTAAGGACATGAAGTACGTTCGTATCGCCCAATTAATTAGAAAAGCACGCTGATTATCTATATCAGTGTTTGATGGTTAGTAAATGGTTAATAAATTGAAATATGAAACCCATAGCCGAACAATAGGACTGTGGGTTTTCTTAATCCCTTCCCCGTGACCGATTGCGGTTGTTCCTATTTTGATTATTTCCACCCCGATAATTCGATTTCCCTGATCGGTTGTGATTTCTATTTCTATTTCGGTTTCTTGATTGGTTCGGATTTCTCGGTTTCCGTGGTTGTTGCGAAGTTTCCGTCTCCTCGTCATCGCCATCCGTAAATTGATGTTCGGGCATGCGCGGGACTTCCTGCTTGATCAACTTTTCAATGTCACGTAGATAAGGCCTTTCCTCCTTATCACAAAAAGATAGGGCGATTCCGCTGGCACTGGCCCGGCCCGTTCTTCCGATACGATGCACATATGTTTCCGAGACGTTGGGCAGGTCATAGTTGATTACCAATGAAAGTTCTTCCACATCGATACCTCTTGCCGCAATATCAGTTGCGACCAAGACTTTTAATTTGCCCTCCTTAAAATCGCCCAAAGCTTTTTGGCGTGCCGTCTGGGATTTATTGCCATGAATAGCAGAGGACCTTATGTCAGCCTGCCCAAGTTTCTTTACAATTTTGTTGGCCCCGTGCTTGGTACGGGAAAATATCAAAACCGAATCTTTTGGCCGCTCGCGGAGAAGATGAACTAAAAGCTTCGGCTTGTTCTTTTTGGAAACAAAATAAACACCTTGCTCCACTTTTTCGGCGGTTGCCTGTTCGGGTTTTATAGTAACTCGCTCGAAATCGCCCAATATTTTTCGGGAAAGGTCAACAATATCCTTGGGCATCGTTGCCGAAA
>QIJL01000332.1 GCA_003232435.1 Flavobacteriales bacterium
AACTGTTTACTGCCACTTTATTGCCATGTTCAAAAAGAATTTCATTCTTTCGATATAAACCTAGGCATTTTCAATGCATAGTAGTTTAGTTGTCGTTGGTTGTTTTACCCGCATGACCCATACATAGCGAAATGCCCATTTCGAGCGAATCGAATGGTTGAATCTTGAAAACCCTCTGGAATACTGAAACAATTCTTTTTTTGTAAAACCGCTGCGAATGGAGACTAAACCGTCATTTTTCGCAATCTTGGTTTTGATAAAAATAGCACTAAACAACCTATAAAGATAATAAGCGGAACGACTTCTTTGCAAGTCATTGATTATAATACCAAAACATGCCATATTGGTCAACTTTATTAAAAACGCAGGAATCTTGTCTTCAGGAATATGATGCATTGTGAGAGTTGAAATGACCAAATCCTGTTTTAGGTCAATAAATTCTCTCTGAAGCACATCAACTACTTGGTAGCTTATTTCGGTAAAGTCCTTTGATGCTTCTTTGGCCAAGACAATAGCTTTATCGTTCAAATCAATTCCCAAAAGTTTGACTTTCAAACCTTTCTTGCGGAAGAATTGACAAACCTTTCTTAGTATCGCCCCATTACCACAACCAATATCGATTATTGAATATTGCTCCTTAGGGTTTTCGGAAACTAAATCTTCAATTGCCTCCAATACACCTCGGTCTCCGCCCAACAAGCGGTTTGCACGGTCAATGTCAGCATAGGTATTTCTTAGGGCATCAGCCGATAGCCCGGAATCGTCCATTAATTCATTTTCGCGATGTCGAATTGAAAAATCCATTAGACTTCGATGGGGTTTCCATGTGTTCTTTCAATAATCGATCGTAAGATACGCGGAGACTTCACTGCGGTATTCAGGGCGATATTCGACAGGGTTTCGTTCATCAATACCGATTGCAGCTTTCTACCGATCCATAAACGCCGTCGGAACATTTTGTTCCATTCATTCTGATAATCGACTTCAAGCCGACCGCGTCCGTAATTTTTTCCCGAGAGGAATTTGTCAATATGCTCCGAGGCGATTTTAGCGGAATGTATCGCCATCGCCATTCCATTTCCGCAAAGCGGATGTATCAATCCCGCCGTATCCCCGCACATCACTACATGATCTTCCAAAGCCTTTTTAGAATCGAAGGAAATTTGAGCGATGGTCAAAGGTTCTTCAAAAAGCGGTTCCGCTCTTTCAAGAAAAGATGCCAGAAAAGGATTTTGGGCCACCACGTTCCGATTGAAATTTTCGATATTCCTTTCCTTTTGAAAACTTGCATAATTTGCCAAATAGCAAAAATTAATAGCACCGGTCTCAGTTTTTGAAAGCCCCCCATAGCCTCCTTTAAAATTATGTAGCGCAACCAGGTTCTTGGGAAATCCTTCGTATTTATAATGGGCTTTTACGCCCAACCAAGAAGATTTTTGCCGAATAAAGTCACGTTTTAGTTTTTTGTCGAGGTCGCTGCGCTTTCCATACGCTCCAATGACCAGGGTTGCGATAAAACTTTCTTTCTTATCGGTGGTCACTTCAAAAACTTCCTTTTCAAACTGAATACCGGTCACGCCCTGAAAAGTAAAATCGACTCCTAGCGCTGTTGCTTTTTCAAATAGCGAATTATCAAAGGCATAGCGACTGATTCCCGTTCCGCCCAAGGGCAAGCGGTTTGAAACCGAATCACCGGAGAATGTGCTTAGCTGCAATGTATTGATGGCTACGGCCCCGAGCTTGTGAAGCGAAATACCCAATTGCTTCAAATAAGGCAGCACTTCGTTCGACACATATTCTCCGCAAACCTTATGATGCGGATATTCTTTTTTTTCGACAACCAATATCGAATGCCCTTCTTTTCTTAAATGAAGGGCCGCGGTAAGTCCTGCCAAGCCTCCCCCGACGATAATGACATCATAGTGCTTCACTTAGGAAAGATAGAAATTTAAGTAAGAGATTGTTTTGAAATATGTCGTTAGAATTGTTATGGCCTATTTTTGATGCAGAACAAGGCATCCGCCAAAATAAGGCGGACGGTTCAAAATTTTAACGCAGTTATGCGCAAAAAGAGGCATAAGAAAATAATCGAGATATTTCAAAACAGTCTCTAAAACTCAATCGAAAGTATTTCTAATAGGCAAGCAAGCTCAGTAATTCCTCCTTGAAGCGTTCTCTGGGCAAGTAATTGTCTTCCAGGGTTTTGGAAAAGGGAATGGGTGTGTCAAGGCTAGCGACCCTTTTAATCGGTCCATCAAGATGTTCAAAACAGTTTTCCATGACCGATGAGGAAATATCACTGGCGATACCACCGAAAAGGCTATCCTCTTGCAAAATAATCAATTTCCCTGTTTTCTTTACGGAGGAATAAATAGTTTCTATATCCAAAGGCATCAGCGTCCGAAGGTCCAAAAGATCGGCGGAAACCTCCGGAAGGTTTTCCAAAATCTCCAAAGCCCAATGCACTCCTGCACCATAAGAAACAATGGTAATATCCGCTCCTTCTTTAAGGATTGCCGTTTTTCCAAAGGGAATAGTATAGTAGTCAGAGGGTACATCTTGATAAATACTGCGATACAAAGCCTTGTGTTCAAAGAATAGTACAGGATTTGGATCATTTATTGCTGTAGCCAACAAACCTTTCGCATCTCTAGGAAATGCGGGATAAACAACTTTCAAACCCGGAGTTTTGGTAAACCAGGCCTCATTGGTCTGCGAATGGAAAGGCCCGGCCTGTACCCCAGCCCCGCAAGGCATGCGAATGACGACATCTGCATTCTGCCCCCATCGATAATGCGATTTCGCCAAGTAGTTCACAATCGGATTGAACCCCGTACTTACAAAATCGGCAAATTGCATTTCCATGACCGCCTTCATTCCCTTTATGGAAAGTCCCATCGCAGCGGATACCACAGCCGATTCACAAATGGGTGTGTTGCGAATCCGCTCCTTTCCAAACGCATCCACAAAACCATCGGTAATTTTGAAAACACCACCATATTCGGCAATATCTTGGCCCATGATGACCAAATCATCATGCCTTTCCATAGATTGCCTCAGCCCTTGCGAAATAGCATCGACCAAGCGTATGTTTTTTGATTTTTTGTTTGATGTAACTTCCTCATAAACAAAAGGTTTGTAAACATCGTTTACTTCTTTACTTTTATCTAATTCAACTTCTCCTTCTTCAAAGGCCAATTGTAGGTTTTCGTTGATTTCTTGTTCGATTTTGTCGCGAAGGTTTTGGATATCCTCTTTGGTAATCAATTCAGCATCCAGTAAAAATTCTTCATAGTTCTCGATTGGGTCTCTTTTCCCCCATTCCTCCATCAATTCCTTCGGCACATATTTTGTACCGCTCGCCTCCTCGTGCCCTCGCATGCGGAAGGTCTTGAACTCCAACAAAACCGGCTTCGGTTTTTTACGAATCCGTTCGCAGAGGGCATTGACCATAGCGTATACTTCCAAAATATTGTTACCGTCAATGGTATACGATTCCATGCCGTAGCCAACACCTTTATCAGCCAAATTTTTGCAGCGATATTGGTCGTCTGTTGGAGTTGAAAGTCCGTATCCGTTGTTTTCGATACAGAAGAGTACCGGTAAATCCCAAACTGCGGCAATATTCAATGCCTCGTGAAAATCTCCTTCGCTAGTTCCGCCTTCGCCAGTAAAGACAGCTGTTACCTCAGGTTGCTTTTTAAGGATACTACCTAGGGCAATACCATCGGCAACTCCCAATTGAGGTCCCAGATGCGAAATCATGCCGACGATTTTGTACTCTTGGGTTCCAAAATGAAAACTGCGATCGCGACCGTTGGTAAATCCGCTTGTTTTACCCTGCCATTGCGAAAAAAGGCGATGCAGGGGAATATTCCGTGAAGTGAAGACACCAAGATTTCGGTGCATGGGCAAAATGTATTCATCGTCATTTAAGGCAGCAGCGACTCCTATTGAAATAGCCTCCTGACCGATACCACTGAACCATTTTGAGATTTTGCCCTGACGAAGTAAAATCAACATCTTTTCCTCGACCATTCTGGGTTTCAGCATTCTTTCAAACAGCAAGATCTGCGTTTTCTTGTCAATGCCCTCATCTGAAACTTACATTTTACGTGACAAAAGTAACAAAATTGGGTACGATACTTTCATGGGAGTTCACGTAGATTTTTGCGGCTAATATTTATTAGAGACTGTTTTGAAATACGTCGTTAGAATTGTTATAGCCTATTTTTGATGCAGAACTAGGCATCCGCCAAAATAAGGCGGACAAGCATCCGCCTATGGCGGACGGTTCAAAATTTTAACAGGGCCGAATGAAAGCGCCAACGATTTGGCCTTTGATAAGGAGCCAGATGGGGTGTTGGCCCCGCAAAAAGAGGCGATAAGAAAATAATCGAGATATTTCAAAACAGTCTCTTAACTTTGATTCCATCAAAAAAGTATTCCATGAGCGCTATACCAAGTGTCGATTTACAGGATTTTCTTTCGGGAGACGAAAACAAAAAACAAAATTTTATCAATGAAATCAGCAAAGCTTTTGAAGAAATTGGTTTTGTCGCCCTAAGCGGACATTTTCTATCGGAGGAATTGGTGGAAAACCTCTATGCCGAGATAAAGTCTTTCTTCGGAATGCCCCAAGAGGCAAAAGATAAATATGAAATTCCCGGAATCGGCGGGCAACGGGGTTATACTTCTTTCGGAAAAGAGCACGCCAAAGGAAGGAAGGAAGGCGATCTCAAAGAGTTCTGGCATTTTGGACAGTATGTCGAAGGCAGTCCTGAACTTGAGGAAGAATATCATGACAACATCATTGTAAAAGAGTTGCCCGTTTTTAACAAGGTCGGCAAGGAAACCTATAAAATGCTCGAAAAGACAGCGAAATATGTTTTGAGGGCACTTGCATTGCATTTGGGCTTGGAAGAAACTTATTTCGATGAATATATCAAAAACGGGAATTCGATTCTTCGCCCGATCCACTATCCGCCGATAATATCAGAACCTAAAAATGCTGAACGAGCTGCCGCACATGGTGATATCAACTTGATAACCTTATTAATGGGTGCCCACGGACGCGGACTCCAAGTTATGAATCACGAAGGCGAATGGGTCGATGCCATTGCTCGACCTGATCAATTGATGATCAACGTAGGCGATATGTTGTCAAGACATACGAACAATAGCTTAAAATCCACTATTCACAAGGTTGTAAACCCACCACGAGAAAGTTGGGGGAAATCGAGGTACTCGATTCCTTTCTTTATGCACCCTATCAGTGAAATGCCTTTGAACTGCCTCGAAAATTGTATCGATGATGAGAATCCCAAGCAGTTCGAAGACACTACCGCCGGAGAATTCCTTCATGAGCGATTGATAGAACTCGGACTCATAGCCCCTCCCCGGCCCTCCCCCAAGGGGAGGGAGTAAAGCGCATCTCATGAAGCAAAAAACTTTTTTACCCTTTGTTTTCACATTCTTACTTTTAATTTCTTGCCAAGAAAAGACTATCGTTCCTGAAAAGAAAAAACCCAATGTTTTGTTCATTTTGGTCGATGATCTCGGTCTTCACGATTTGAGTTATACCGGTAGCACCTTCTATGAAACCCCGAATGTTGACCGAATCGCAAAAGAGGGGGTCGTTTTTACCCAGGGCTACGCAGGCAGTCGAGTTTGCAGTCCATCTCGGGCGACCATTATGACCGGAAAGTTCACGGCAAGGCATAAAATTACCGATTGGATCGGTGCAAAGTCAGGAGAAGCTTGGCGAGAAACCAATAGGCATGATTTGCTATTGCCGGCGGATTATGTACATGAATTGCCAAAAGAGGATATTTCGATGGCCGAGGCAATGAAGGCAGGTGGTTATAAAACATTTTTTGCCGGAAAATGGCATTTGGGCAATGAAGGTTCATACCCTGAGAATCACGGATTCGATATCAATATTGGGGGCTGGGACAAAGGTAGTCCGATTGGTGGTTACTTCTCCCCTTGGGAAAATCCGAAACTGGAAAACAAAGTGGACGGGGAGAATTTATCAATGCGATTGGCCAAGGAAACCTCAGATTTCATCAAAAAGAACAAAGATTCGACCTTTTTTGCCATGCTATCTTTTTACGCTGTGCACGGGCCGATTCAGACCACCCAAGAAAAATGGGGAAAGTATCGGCAAAAAGCCATTGAGGCCGGATTGGCCGATAAAGGATACGCTATGGAACGCAATCTACCGATACGCGAAGTACAGGATAATCCGATTTACGCCGGACTTGTTGAAAGTATGGATGATGCCGTTGGAGAGGTTTTACGGACTTTGGATGAATTGGGATTGGATAAGAACACCATAGTAGTGTTCACTTCAGATAATGGTGGTGTGGCCTCCGGGGATGCATTCTCTACTTCAAACCTCCCACTGCGGGGCGGCAAGGGTTACCAATGGGAAGGCGGTATTCGAGAACCTTATTTTATTAAAGTCCCGATGATGGAGAGCATTACTTCCAAAATCGAATATCCGGTAACGGGAGCCGACTTTTATCCGACCCTGTTGGATTTGGCAAATATTCCTGTTATTCCGGAACAACATATTGATGGAGTCAGTTTAAAGCCCTTGATGGAAGGAAAAACTTTATCCGAAAGACCATTATATTGGCATTATCCACATTATGGCAATCAAGGCGGTGATCCTTCATCCATAATTCGGGAAGGCCAATGGAAATTGATTCATTATTGGGAAGATGGCAGCGAAGAACTTTACGATTTGACATCTGATCCTGGCGAGCAAAGCAACGTTGCGAAGGAAAATCCGGAAATGGCTGGCCAATTAAGCAAAAAATTAATGAACTGGTTGACCGAAGTAGACGCTAACATGGCCGAAGAAGATTCTGATTACAATGAGGTATTAGACAAACAAAGGCATCAAACAATCGTAAACGAGCGTTGGCCCCAGTTGGAAAAGCAACGATTAGACTTCCTATCCGAAGATTTTAAACCCAATGACGATTGGTGGGGAAGCAAGTTGACCAAAGATTGATATAATAAATTATTATGGACTTAGAAGACCAGCTTAAGAATCTTTTCCCAGATCACATTCCGAAGGAAGAACCGAAGAAAACAGAGAAAAGCACGGTTTGGCTTCAAGACGACCCTATTATTTGCAAGTACGAAAAACGCAAAGGAAAACCCATAACCATTTTAGAGGGTTACAAGGGCGCTGACAAAGATTTCAAACTGCTTGCCAAAGAATTGAAAAAGAAGTTGAGTGTTGGCGGGGGTATCAAAGGCGGCACCATTATCATTCAAGGCGACTATAGAGATAAGATCATGGAAATGCTAAAAAGCATGGGCTTCAATGTCAAACGTGTGGGGGGCTGATCGACAAACGCAATATTTACCCGGTATTTTTGTTTTAATTAGGTAATTAAATGATTTTCTGTTAATTTTATTTTGATTATATCGATTAAAGTGTACTTTTATTTGCTAGAATCATAACCACACCCGAAATGAATTCCCTACTGCATATTACCAACGGTGACAGTTTTACGGAAAGGCTAAAACCCCTAAAACTCAAGGGGGATGTTATTACTTGGCGCGAGATGCTTTGCGAAGGTCAAACCCTTACAAATGTCGGCAGCGAAAACTTTTGGAAGGCAAGATTCGAATTTCTCCACAAAAATTATAAAGTTTCAAAGTCCTGGTTTATTGAAAAAACATTGAAGGAATACCGTTCTTTATGTAACCATAAACAACAAGATAAGATCGTGCTCTGGTTTGAGTACGATCTTTTTTGTCAAATCAATATGATCGCCGTGTTGAGTTGGCTGAAAACCCATAGAAAATATGCGGAAATTTCATTGGTTTGCAGCGGCAAAGAAGATGAAAGCGATAAAATGTACGGTCTTTGCGAACTGAGCAATGAGCAATTGTTAGACCTTTATGAGAATCGAACGATTCTTAAGCAAGATGACATCGAATATGCCGATTATGTTTGGCAATTGTATTGCAGCGACAATCCGATTCGGCTTGAAAATCTCAGTGACTTCAAAGAATATCAATTCGATTACCTTTCAGATGCCGTTCAAAATCATTTGCAGCGATTCCCGAGCATAAAAAACGGACTTAATCAAATGGAGAACAACATTCTTCAACTTACCCTTGATAAAAAGCCTGGTTCAAAAAAAGCATTGCTGGGCACGGTGCTTCAAAATCAGGGAGGCCTCGGTTTTGGCGATACCCAATATGAAAGGGCCATAAGTCGCTTGAAACCACTGTTCACATCTTTTAATCCCGCGAGGCTTACCAAAAAAGGTAAGGAAGTTTTAGACAATCAGACCAGCTACTATTCCTGTATTCAAGATAATGAGGTCTATCTTGGTGGCGCCTTGAAATACAATTTTCTCTACAATACCGATTCCGATAGGATTTTAAAACTCTAAAATGCCGTTCGGACCATCGGAGCTTATCCTAAATGCCGACAATAGCATTTACCACCTTAATTTATTACCAGAAGATATCGCGGATACGATAATTACGGTCGGTGATCCGGATCGTGTCGATCAAGTGTCATCTCATTTCGATTCTATAGAGCTCAAAAAAGCAAAAAGGGAGTTCATTACCCACACCGGAGTAAAAAAAGGAAAACGTCTTACGGTTATTTCTACAGGAATCGGCACCGATAATATCGATATCGTTTTCAACGAACTCGATGCATTGGCGAACATTGATTTTGAAACCAAGACCATTAAAAAAGAACTAAGGCAGTTGGATTTTATACGAATAGGCACTTCAGGTGCAATTCAAGCTGACATACCTGTTGATTCATTATTGATGGGCGAATATGCGATAGGTTTTGACGGCCTACTAAATAGTTATGGCAGTGAGATAATTAGGGAAAATGATTTCGAGAAAGCTTTGAATGCAAGCATGGGCTCCTCTGTGGCAAAGCAACTCCCCTACTGTGTAAAATATGATGATCGCTTGGCATCGAAATTTTACCATAATCGTATACGATTAGGCGTAACGATTACTGCATCAGGATTTTACGGACCGCAATTTCGTCAATTGCGTCTTGAACCTTCCGAAGAAAATTTGATGGCAAAATTGGTAGGTTTTACACATAATGAGCGTCGCCTGACCAATCTGGAGATGGAGACTTCCGGTATTTATGGCCTCTCAAAATTACTTGGGCACCGTGCCGTTTCCCTTAATGCGATTTTGGCGAATCGAGCAACCGGGGAGTTCTCTAAAAATCCTCAAAAAACGGTGGAAGAACTTATCGAATTTACTCTGGACAGAATTACAAATTAAACCACTATGCACTGCAAGTACATACCTGCCCGCCTGTCGGTGGGGATTTTTTTACGAATGAAATTCGTTTTTTTTAAATATCCGTTTTTGCGCCTTCCAACTTCCCGCAACGGGCTTCTGGCCAAAAAGAAACGATAAGTGTTTTAGAACTGAAAGTCTTGTTCGCCAGTTGGCGGACATACCTGCCTGCTGCAGGCAGGGTTTCAACTAGCGATTGTGACCAATGAAACAAGTTCGAATAATCGGCGTACCCGAACATTTCAATTTGCCATGGCATATGGCAATAGAGGAAGGAGCATTCGAAGATAGAGGAATCGACCTACAATGGACCGATATTCCCGAAGGTACCGGCAGAATGTGCCAAATGCTAAAAGATGATGAAACAGATCTGGCGATTATCCTTACCGAAGGGCTCATAAAAAGCATTTCCGAAGGAAATCCTTCCAAAATTATTCAGGAATATATTGCTTCCCCCCTACTTTGGGGCATTCATGTCGGTGCTCAAAGTCGATTTGAGACGATTTCAGAGCTGAAAAGCATGAAAGCGGCCATCAGTAGATTCGGAAGCGGAAGTCATCTCATGGCCTATGTCAACGCACAAAATGAAGGTTGGAACACCGAAGAATTACAGTTCGAGATCATTAATAATCTGAAGGGTGCCGTAGAAGGTCTGACAAATGGCTCCACCGACTATTTTATGTGGGAACATTTTACAACAAAACCCTTGGTGGACAACGGAACTTTTCGAAGATTGGGAGACTGTCCTACCCCCTGGCCCTGTTTTATGATTGCCGCTACGGACAAATTCATTAGCGAAAATAATGGTGTCTTGAAACACATTTTGGAAGTCATCAACCGATATACCGCTGAATTCAAGCGAATACCAAGTATTGATAGAACCCTTGCAAACCGTTATGAACAACAATTGGAAGATATCAAAGAATGGCTTTCCATTACAAAATGGAGTCAATCACAATTAAGTTCACAAACACTTGATAAAGTGCAAGATATGTTGCTAGATTTAAAGTTAATTGACAAAAAAATGCAAATAGATTCGGTTCTTACCAAAGAATAGGGTCTTTTCTGTTGTCGGATAAGATTTTATTGACAAGACTGAAATGTCGATTCCCGAACCAAAGTCCTCGATTGGCGCTAAGTGGGGAAGGATGCCCTGAAGTCAATATATGATGTTTTGTTTTGTCTATTAGGGTCGCTTTTTTCTTTGCAAACCCTCCCCAGAGCAGAAAAACAAGTCCTTCTTTTTTAGCGGAAAGTGTTTTGATAGCAGCATCGGTAAATATTTCCCACCCTTTGTTTTGGTGACTTCCGGCTTGATGGACCCTTACGGTCAAAGTGGCATTGAGCAACAATACTCCTTGCTCTGCCCAACGCTCCAAATTCCCGCTTTTGGGGTAGGCAGTTCCCATATCCGTTTTTATTTCCTTAAAAACATTGACCAAGGAAGGTGGATGTGGAATTCCATCTTTTACCGAAAAGCAGAGTCCGTTCGCTTGATTCGGCCCGTGATAGGGATCCTGGCCAATAATAACGACTTTTGTTTCGTCAAACGGGCTATGATCAAAAGCCGAGAAGATGTCCTTCCCTTTTGGGTAGCATGTGTTTTGCCCATATTCACTCTTCACGAAATTCGTGAGCGAAGAAAAGTAAGGTTTTTCAAATTCTTCCGAAAGTTGAGCCTTCCAACTGGGTTCGATGTTGACGTTCATGATCTAAAATAAAAAAGGCTGTCCTTTCGCTTTTGAATTATCCCAACCTATTTTTCAA
>QIJL01000238.1 GCA_003232435.1 Flavobacteriales bacterium
TCTTTGAGACGGACACCTCTTGCTTTAATTTCTACTAAAAGCCTTCTGCATTCTTCAGGGTTTGCTCCTGATGCCCTACAAAGAGTTTCAATCGATCGCATTTGTTTTTTTTGGTCATTGAGCATATTAAGTAGAAGCCTTTTACGTGGACCGTCCTATTTCTCTGAATTCCTTGCTTCTCTCCATTCTTCTAGTTTTCTTGGACCAAAATATGAACTCACAATTGTTCCAACAACACCCAGAACCCCACCTATGAAACCGCCTACTATAGCAATTAGTATCTTATCTTCCATGTTTCTCCTTAGACATATAACGCCAATTTCACTGGTTGTTTTAAGCATGGTATTTTTGTGCTATTGTTTGAGCGATAGCGAGTTGCACAAAAATACCATGCTTAAAACAATCCATGTGGAAATTCTTGTTAGAATATTTAAGCTTCTTTAGTAACCTCATCTTAGTTCACAAGACTAATTTTCGAGTGCATCATTTTGACAATATCTTTTGTCCCAATATCCGCTAATTCATAATCATCATTTTCATTTCGTGATAGTTGGAGTGTTTTTTGAAAACACTCCAAAGCACTACTGTATTTTTCAATAGCTCTGTAAGCAACTCCCAATACATATAATTGAACTGGTCTTTGTTTTAATTTACTAATTTTTGGATCCGTTAATAATGAAATAGCTTCATTGTATTTTCCAATTCTTATAAGACATTCAGCGCAATTAACCTTATCAACTAGCTGAAACTCATACTCTTCAAAGGCTTCTTCATACAAAATTAAAGCCTCCTTATATGACCCGTATAGATACAGCGTAAAAGCTAAAGTTACAAGAGACATGTACTTTTGTTCGTCTGTAGCCACAATAATTGATTTCTTACCAAATTCGATGGCACTATCAAACTGATCTAAAGCAGAATAACAATTTCCTAAAATCCTTAATACCAAATTGTCATCAAAATAGTTATTAAGCATCTCTCTCCCCTTCAATACACAACACACAAATTCTTCGTCTTTATGTAATTGCTTCAACTCTTTAATATCCACGTCTTTATTCATATTTGGCGGCATCCATGTTAAATGATACGAAATGCGATTAATATCAAAGCGTTACTTTTCTAACGCCTACATAACCGGCATTTAAAAGCAGTGCGCATTTGTCGTATAACCTAGCGCAGCGAGTGACCACAAATGCGCACTGCTTTTAAATGTCCGAGTTCATGTTTTTGTTAGGCTTTGCTTGCTAATGTTCAATTATTAATTCTAGGCAGACCACCCCAAGCGCGATAAATTTTTCCATTATCTTTTCCTTCAACAGATTCAACATAGAATTTTGCAACTTGGGCTGCGCTTACTAGCCCTTCACCTACTTTACTGGGTTCAACAACAGGTGCGGGACTGACAACATTTAGTCTCAAGCCGCGGTCAAGTAATTGAGAGGCTTGGCGAACAAAGGTATCGATAGCTGAATTAAAAGGGCCAGTAGCGATACTATATGGATTAGGGTAGTCGGTTAGGAAGCCACTTGTTAGTGTTATTGATCCATTATCATTTAAATATTGCTCTGAAATTCTAACGATTCTAAACTGGGCAACTAGTTTACGTTCTGCTCCATAACGATAATCATCATCCGTAATTTCTGCATAAGGTTTAAATTGGCTATCACCACCAACACAAACAATCACAGAATCAAGTTTCTCTATATTATCAAAAACTGATTTCACGGAAGCATCATTTGTATAATCGGCTTGCATGTCACCACCACGAGAACCGATTTTAATTACTTCATGTGAATCAGAAAATGATTTAACAATTTCACTTCCGATTTTTCCTGATGCACCAAATATTGCAATTTTCATTTTTTTACCTCGTTATAATTCTAAATTGTGAATAACTGAGAAGCCTAACGTCAAAATCACCCGCGCGTCTTTTGCGTCGGGTGGATTTTCTTGTTAGGTTGTTTTAATAACTTCACCACCATAAACCTTTTCTCTTTCCCATTCAGTAACTGGAAGTAGTTTTCCGTATTCTTCGTGGATAGTAACTGGCGCATACTTTGGAAGCCAAGTAAATCGATACGAACTATCAATTTCGGGCTCAACGTGAGCTACAGCAGAAAACCAATAAAGCTTTTTTAAAAGTGATTCAAATTTGGACACCCAAATATCAACCTCACTCCACTCTAGGCCTTTCATAGATCCTCCGAAATGAATTACCTGTGCGCGAAATGTGCCGCGGTAATAACTTGCAGGTGGAGCCGAAAACATTCGACGGCTAAGATATGGATACTCATCTTCATCTGGTAAGCGTTTGATTATTTCCATATTTAATTTCTGATATTTTCGGTATTTTTCAGACGTATAGGTAGCACCGTCTATGTAGCCGTATACTATTGTCTCATGTGACATTTCGTAAACCTAACGCTGAGTTCAGGGGTTCAAAAAACAGTGGCTTAATTGTGGTAAAATGGAGCGAAGCGGAATGCCACAATTCAGCCGCTGTTTTTTGAATCCCCTGGAACTTTTTGTTAGGCTCATTATCTGCTATACAACTTTATTGTATGCAGCATCTAAAGCTGCAGTATCTTCAAACATTTTATAGGATGTGATTCGATCATTTTCGATTCTACATACTAAAGCCCATTCACTTTTAAATATAGCAGAAGTTCTACGTACTCGATGCTGCATATAGCCAAAGGCATATACTAATTCAGTTGAGACTGTCCAATTATGAATTTCAAAGGATTCTGTATCAAACATTTCACCCAAAATTTTAATAAACCGACTTACTCCATTTTTTCCTTCAAAACGACCATAGATTGGAACTGTATCTGGTCCTTGTGCTTCAAAAACGACATTGTCATTTATTGTTTCTAGTGCACCTTTAATATCACCTTTTGAAACAGATTCAAAAAATCGTTTAACAGGGTTTCTCATAATCAGTCATCCTTAAGTTGAGTTTATTTTATTTAAATTTCTAGTCTAACGCTTAGTTAACCTGCGGAGCAAACGGGCGCATTTTTTGCGCTCTTTGCAAAAAACACGCGGGTTTGCGGAGTCAGGTTGAATTTTTTGTTAGGCATTTTTTATTTGTTCCAAAAAATCATTAAACGCAACTTTTCCTTTTACAAGATTTTCATTGTATATATCTAAAAATATATCAGGTGAAATATCTAAATCAAGTTCATTACGCACAGCCAATACTACATCAGGAAGAAGAGCAGAAATTTCAAAAAACGTATCCATACATTTTTTAACATACTCAAGGTGCTCTCTGTTCTGAATTTCCCATAATGCATCTAATTCTGTTTGATATTCATCAATTTGTTCGTTTTCATAATCTATGGATCTATTTATAGTGTCCCATAGACCTTGATCTGAATTACCTTGTAGATTCAAATTTTTCATTATTGATATATAACGTTCAACTTCAGCCCGAGATTTACCCTGATGTTTTTCCTTAATCGTAACTAGATTCTTTCTTTCTAATAAAGAGCTACGATCTAGCATTAAACTCAAAGTTGCTGCGCCGATGGAACTCATAATTGTTGTTACGGCTTTAACTGTTTCACTTGAACCAACAATTTGAACTTTGGCTATTTTACCCGCTTCTGACGAAAATTCTGCTGTAATTTTTTCTTCGCTAAAGCTCAAATTAGAAAAATTAACTATCATGTTTTGTGCTTTAGTTAAAGCTTCAGCCGCTTCCATATACACTTCTTTCTTTATCGTTTTTTCTCTTTCAATTGCAGCAATCTTCAATTGATTGTTACTTTTTACCTCTTCTAGTACTTCCGCATAGCCAGATTTAACCGCTTCTATCTTAACAGTTATGCTCTCAATATCTTCTTGCGTGGCAAGATTTTTTCCTTTTTGAGATAAATACCCTGGGAGAAAAAACTTAATTAAAAAGAATACAATGACACCCGCAATTACTGCTTCGAAACCATATCGAAATAGCAAGTTAAGAATTGATTCGATTTCTTCAATTGTCATTTATTTCTCTTGTATGCCTAACGACTAAGCTGTGCGGCGTGAACGAAGCGAAGCGTAATGAACGTCCGAACGAGTGCATTGTTAGGCTTGTAGTTCATTTTTTAATTTTTCAATTTGAGATTTCCAAAGTTTATCATTCCAATTCACTTTGAATTCTTGGAAATCATCTAAAGCTAAAACAAGTTTTTCTGATAACCCATGATTAAAAAATGCACCATCAATTGATTGGCCATACCTCTTTGCTTCTTGAACTAACCCAAGGTAATCTTCATCACCAGCGATTAGAAGAGCACGGTCAAAGTTTTGATGAAAAGCATTGACTAGCATTTCTTTTGTGAGACCAATATCAACTCCTTTTTCTCGTCCGTCTTGTTTTTTAAAAAGCATTGGTTCAAATCTATTATTTCTCAAACACCTTGAGTATTTTAGTAGATCCTCGTCGTTACCTCGGTATGACGCGAACCAATACTTCCGTAATATTATTGGCCCGCCTTGCCAGTGCGCATTAGGACTAATTATTTGTTGAACTATCTCAATTGCAGTTGCTGGTGGTTTATCGGCCCTAAATTCGACACCAATTTCTTTCGACAACTGGATAAGCACGTTAGAGCCATCTACAAATATCATATCCTTTCTTTCGTTCATTTTTTGAACCCTGCATTTGAATGCCTAACGCTTTGCTCAGCGGCAATTTAAAGTGGCGCGTTTTTGCGAACGCAAAATAAGTGCCGCTTTAAATTGTCCGCTGGAGCTATTTGTTAGGCTTTTTCATTATGCTCAGTAGCTTAGATATAGTTTCAAGTTACTAGTTATTTCGCAACGGTCTTTTAAAGACTCTTTCGTTCAGAATTAACTTTCTCTCTAATTATACAGCCTTCTGCATGGTCATTTATCAAACCCATCGCCTGCATAAATGCGTATACAGTCGTAGGTCCAAGGAACTTCCAACCGCGTTTCTTTAAATCTTTTGATAAGGCTATTGACTCCTCAGAAGTAGAAGCTGATTGTAGTTTTGATAGTTTTTTTGTGTCTGGCTCGTAGCTCCAAAGAAATGCCGATAGTGAACCTTCTTGCTTTACTAGCTCCTGTGCTCTTTGTGCATTATTGATGACCGCTTCAACTTTACCACGATGGCGTACAATACCTGCATTCTTCAATAGATGTTCAATATTTTTTTCATTAAAGAGAGCTACTTTATCAAAGTTAAAATTGTGAAATGCTTCTCGGAAGTTTTCGCGTTTAGCAAGAATTGTTCGCCAGCTAAGGCCGGACTGAAAACTCTCTAAACATAGTTTCTCAAATAGCCGATAGTCATCAGTAACGGGGAAGCCCCACTCAGAGTCATGGTAGTTAAGAAACTCAGGTGTAATACCGCACCATCGACACCTGTGCTT